>QHZC01000663.1 GCA_003224515.1 Acidobacteriota bacterium | reverse complement strand
TGGGCGCGGCCAAACAGCGGATACGCCCCAGACTACTCCACAGAACCAGAACAGAGATCAAAACACGGAGGAGATCAGCGCTGTGCCGAACCGTCCCACGTTCGCGTCGACGGCGGAGCTGGTGCAGTTCGGAGTATTCGAGATCGAATATGGGTTTGAGGCCGCCAAGGGGCACCAGAACATAAACGGGCTCCTGAAGTGGGGGGCGGTTAAAAACCTCGGGCTATGGTTTCTCAACAATGCCATCGAGCGGGATGCGGGTACCGCGGGGCTGGGGGACTCTGGAGTGGGCTTCAAGTACAAATTATTTCCGCAGCTGAAGACGCGCCCGACAGTGGCGATTCTCTATGTGGCGACACTGCCGACAGCAAGGCCCGAGCTCGGTGCCGGAGCGATGGCACACCTGGTGCAATTCCTTGTGAGCAAGGATTTTGGCAAGCATCACTTTGACGTCAACGAAGGGGTGCAGTTTGTGGGCAGATCCCGGTTCACCGGATTTGACCGCAGATATTTCACTGCGCTCTCTTATGCCCGCCCCCTGAAGGGGAAATGGGGGTACACCGGGGAGCTTGCGGGATTCAGCCGGCAGAACGCCACGACGCCGGCAACCATGACGCTGCTGAACGCCGCGACATACACCATGTCGTCCCGATTGGTGCTGGACGGCGGAGCATACCTTGTTGCATACGGACAATTGCCACGGTTTACGGTTTTTGCCGGGGTCACCTATTCCATGGCAAATCTATATCACTTGCATTCGAAACACCGTTGACATCCTCCCCCTCGTGAACGAGCTCGCTTATCCCGCCATGAAGTGCCAGGCTTGCGCTCGCCACCGGGTCAACTGGCTAAGAAGTGATAAGTATCGCTGCGCGTGCGAGAGCTAGTTCGAGTGTGGAGGACTGGCGGGCGGGGCGGGTGACGGTGGGGCGGCAGGGGCATCCGGTAGAGAGGGTTTGGCGAAGCGAGAATCATCGATCTGCGGATCGATCTCGATTTTTTCGGCGGTAAGAGTCTGCTTGACGTCTGTGCCTGGACTGCCTTGGTCGATCCTGAAAGGGTATTTCAGACCTTGAACCTCGTGGAAGTCCGAGAAGAAAGACTCCCAGGCAAGGTCCTGGCCTCCGGTCTTGCGGATGCCTTCCCACTTCAAAAGTAAAAAAGAGGAGGCATCGAAAAAGTAAAAGCGGATGTCCCCATTCTTGTTCGTCAGTTTCAGGCGATAGACGGGCTTGTCATCCAGATTTTCTTTGCCGGCCAGTTCGATCTGGTTGCCTTTGGTCTTGTAGTCCACGAGCGGGCCGTCGAAGTCGGATTCATCGGAGATGTTCTTAAGGTCTTCCGAGGACAGCGGCCGAACGTCATTGGTTCCCGCGAAAGGATTGATCATCCAGCCGGAAGACTTGCCATCGTAAACGCGGATAATTGTTTGCCCTTCGATGGAGATCTCGACGTGCATCTTCAGGGGACGCTTGAGCTCCACCGTAAAGGAGCCTTCCACGCCATGCGCGAAGGCGATACGGCCGGTGACTCGTTCGGATTGGACGGCCTTAAGCTTGTCAACTCCCCCGCGAGCGTCGAGCGCTTTCTTGACGATTTCGTCGGCGGTCTGAGCAGCCGCGGCCAGTGGCAAGAACAAGAGTAAAGTGATGCAGAGGATTCCGGTTTTCATTTGTGACTCGCTGGCGGCTTGTCAAAGACTGGGGGGCGGCGCCAGTTTCATTTTAGCAGGTTGCTGAAAAAGCAAAAATTATCATTCTGAGGGCATCCGATGAGAACGTCCGAAGAATCTCAGCGGCAACTGTTTCACTTACTCTAGTGTTTGGATTCCTTTCATGAGCAAGCCGCGTCTCCAAGTGAATTCTTCAGCAGCTGGTTAGTTAGGAATAGAAGCGCTTTCACTAAAATGCGTTGCCAGTCGCGGCCGCGCATCAGGTATATGTGGGTTGTAAAGTTTGCGAAACAATTTTTTCTTAGACTCAGTTGAATGTAGATTTAGAACAGCACCGAAGGATAAGGAAGAGAATAATCTTCGGGGATCGGGGAAGCGGCATATGAAATCGCGAACCACGACCGGTGGTCTTCTTGTGATTTGTTTGGGTTTTTGCGGAAACGCATGGTGCCAGCAAGAGCCCTCCGGAGAGGGGCGAGCCATCACGCCGGCCGGTGAGCTGGTGATCGATGCCGCGACGCATTTGCCTGCTGTGGGGGCCATGCCCATGGCGATGCTTCGCAGCCCAGATGCACTTGGCCACGACGGGAGGGGCCGGTATCTGCTCGCGGTCAACAGCGGGTATGGTGTCCAATTCAGCGAGGACACAAATGAAGCCCAGCAATCGATTGCGGTCATTGACCTGAACGCAAGTCCCGATCCGCTGGTAATCCAGAACGTATATTTTCCTACGCCACAAAGCGCGAACGTGGGATTGTCTTTTTCGCGCGCGGCGCGGACCGACGGAAGTTATGAGATGTACGTTCCCGGTGGATTCGAGAACAAAGTGTGGATCTTCCGTTTCGATCCGAAGGCAGCGGCGCCGCTCCAGCCGGGCTCGCCGGGACCGGATACAAAAGTAAACGCGCCTTTCCTGGAGATCAGCAAGCCGGGCGAAAAGTCGCCAGCGGATTACAACAAGGGAAAGGCGGCGCTTTATCCCACCGCATTGGGCATAACGCCGGACGGAACGATGTTGGTCATAGCGAATAACCTGGGAGACAACGTGACGATCGTGCGTGGATTGAGCGGGCCACGACGAATGGAGAGAGTGGATCTGCACCATCCGGGCAAGGCCAGCGAGAACATTTATCCGTACGGCGTGGTCGCGATGGGAAGCGGTAAAAATGCCCGAGCGTATGTCACTTGCTGGAATGACGCGTCCGTGGCGGTGATCTCGCTCGGTAGCAAGCCAGCGGTCTCAAACTACATCGGTGTTGACCGGCATCCGACGGCGATGATGATCAGTGCCGATGGACCACGGCTTTTCGTTGCAAATTCGGATGCGGACAGCGTTTCGGTGATTGATACTTCGGTGGATCGGGAGATCGAGCGAATTGACGTCCGCCTGGCCGAGAATGTTTTGCCGGGAGCGAGTCCAGAGGGAATAGCGCTCTCCGCGGATGAGAAAACGCTCTACGTAGCGAATGCCCACGGCAACGCGGTAGCAGTAGTCGCGCTCTCGGCGAAGGCCCGCGGCGGCAGTGCGGCTGCGAAAATAAAGGATGACGCGAAATCGAAGATTCTCGGATTCATTCCGACAGGCCAATATCCCTCCAGTGTGGCGGTGGCCGATGGACGAGTGTTCATTGGAAATGGAAAAGGCACCGGATTCGAACCCTCCTCCATGAGGGTCAGCAACAGCGGGTTCACGCCGAATCCACCGAACGCAAAGTTTCCTCCCAATAAGGAAAAAAACCGGCAAGGCGGGCAATACAGCGGCTCGATTGTTTCCGGAAACATCAGCATGGTTGCCCTCCCCGATGAGCCGGCGTTGGCGCGCTACACCCAGCAGACCATGCAAAATGACGGTCTGATCGATTTTGCGCCGCACCATCTGTTTAGGGGAAAGATCCCCATCAAACATGTCATCTACATCATCAAGGAAAATCGCACCTACGATCAGGTGTTTGGCGACATGAAAACATCCGGCGATGGACACGCCGCGGACGGAGAGCCCGATTTTGCAATTTTCGGTAGTGGCGCCGCCGCGCGGCGGCCTGACGGCACGCCGCAAGTGGTGACGCCCAATCATCGTGCACTAGCGCAACGCTTCGGTTTGCTTGACCGTTTCTTCGTGAATTCCGAGGCGAGCCCGGATGGCCATAACTGGGCGACAGCAGCCTTCTCGACCGATTATGTAGATAAGGGATTTCGTTGGGAGTATTCCAACCGCGGACGCACTTATGACTGGGAAGGATACAACCGGCTGCCGGATTACGAGCCGCCGGGTGATTTGGACACCGGTAAGTTTCATGGCGACGTGCTGGATGCCCTCACGGACTTGCTGGAAAAACATCTGCCCTACCGGCAAGGATTTACGGATTTGGCGGAACCGAAAAGTTTGTATCTGTGGGACGCGGCGGCGCGGGCGGGTTTGACGTACCGGAATTACGGCGAATTTGTGACCGTGATTTCGGCGAAAGACGTCGAAGCCGCCGGGCAAAAAAAGCACAAGAACTATCCCGACATTTCGAATGCCCGGCGCGCCATACCCAATAAAGAGTCACTGACGAATCATCACAGCCCGAGCTTCCGGAGCTTCGACGTGACCGCGCCGGACAGCATGACCGTGGACTGCTACAAATCGGCTTTGGATCCGTCGGGATCTTTCGATGCAGCCGTGACTCAGGACAACCCCAATACAAAATGCCGAGGAAACTCGAGATTTGGCGAATGGCTCGCGGAGTTTCAAGGTTTTGTCAAGGACCGCGAAGCGGGCCGCGGCGATCTCATGCCGGCGCTCAACGTTCTGCGATTTCCCAACGATCATACGACCGGAATGAAGAATGGATTTCCGACACCGCAATTCATGGTTGGGGACAACGATTACGCAGTGGGACGGCTTGTGGAAGCGGTCTCGTCGAGCGTGTATTGGAAAGACACGGCGATTTTCATGGTGGAAGATGACGCCCAGGCCGGCCCAGACCACGTGGATTCGCACCGCTCGGTTGGACTGGCGATCAGCGCGTACAATCGTCCCGGAGCGCTAATCCACAAATTTCACAGTACGGTCAGCATGATTCGCACGATCGAGATGCTGCTGGGAATCGCACCTATGAACCAACTCGATGCTTCGGCGGTGCCGATGGATATTTTTCAGGAGACGCCGGATCTAACACCTTACAAAGCTGTTTTGCCGACGATCGCGGCGGACAATCTGATGACGCAGAAGCCGCAGGACCAAGCCACTGCCGAGTGGATGAAAAAATCAAACCGGCAAAACTTTGCGCATGCGGACATGGCCGACCCGAAAATTTTGAATGCGGTGATCTGGTTCGCGTGCACGGGAAACGGATCGAACTTTCCACCAACGGCGCAATTGCCAGCGTATCAAGCCATGCGTCTTGGAATCGCGAAGCTGGATGACCACGAAAGCGTCTCCAAGAAAGACGATGACGATTGACAAGACGCGAATTTGCCGGGCGGCGTTCTGTCATCTACCGAGCGGGCCGCGAAATCAGAGTCGCGATTTAAGAACTCACCTCCAAACCATCAACGGAAAAGGAGTGAAGTAAATTCCGTCAGGTTGCGGCGCCAGACCATCCAGGTGTGCGCGCCGGGCGTCTCGATGTCCAAGTGTTTAATATTCTTAGACGCGAGCCAAGCGCGGACCTTGCGGTTGATATCGATCAAGCGGTCGTCGGTGCCGCACGCAATCCAAAGCAAGTGCAGTTGCTCGTTGGCCTTGGAGTCCAGCGCCGGAAATTCCTTGTCGAAATCTTCGGTAATACCGCCGGAGCTGAAGGCGCCGATCCAAGCAAACTTGTCCAGCGTATTCAGGCCGGTCAGCAATGATTCCGAGCCGCCCATGGAAAGGCCCGCGATGGCGCGGGAGTTGCGGTCCTTGATCACCAGATACTCGGCTTCGACGCGCGGGATAACTTCCGTGAGCAAGGCCTCGCGGAATTTATCGAAGTTTCGATCCGTGATCGCGCGATCGCGCCATACCCCGGAGTTGGGAAGAAGAACTTCGGGTGCGCCGTAGCCGAGCGGCATGACCACGATCATGGGCTTGGCTCTGCCTCGAGCGATTAGATTGTCCAGGATCACGTTGGCGCGGCCCACCGCCGTCCAGGCGCTCGCGTCGTCGCTGAATCCGTGCAACAGATAGAGGACGGGATAGGTTTGCTTTGCGCGCGAGTCGTAGCCGGGCGGAATGTAAACAAAGAAGTCGCGATCGTCGCCCACAACTCCCGACTTGTAGAAATGATGATGAATCTCGCCATGGGGCACCGCTCCAATCTCCCAAGAAAGCGATGCCGGTCCGGGGACGTGCAACTCGCTCGCTCGATAGAGAAAGTTGGGCTTAATGGCGTGATTGGAAGGATCGAACATACTCACGCCATCGGCGACGATCGAGTAGCCGTAAAAGTCGGGAGCGAGCGGATCGCTGGTCACACTCCAGACGCCCTGATCGTCTCTCTGCATGGGCAGGGGCTTGGGATTACCTTCGAGCGAAACGGCAACTTCTTTGATGTTGGGACCGCGCAAGCGGAACGCGACGCGATTATCGGAATGAACCTCGGGAGAGATCAGCGGCGGCGGTGGCGTTTGCGCGGGAGCAGCAGCGGCCAGAAGCAGGATGGCAAGCACAAAGAATGTTCTTTTCATGATTCCCCGTTGCGGCGCTCTCTCATCGAAGCCTCATTTTCCGAGCGCCTGCGCCGAAAGATGATACAACAGGCCGCGCTCGGTCGCGCGATGGCGGGCAGTGGTTAGTGAACAGTGGCCAGTGGGAAGAGGGATTTGAAGGAGACGGACTGATGCAGGAGAAGAATCCTTCGATTCGCGATGCTCGCTCAGGAAGGGGCCGCACTGAAGTCCGCCGCCACGTGAGAAGAGAGAATTGGCGGGCTAGCCTAGACGGCGGTGAGGAAGGTACCGTCGGGGGCGACGTAGCCATGGGCCATGCGCGGCGTGTTGAAGGCGAAGCTGGGATTGCCGTGGCGGTCGAGGAGGATGAGGCCGCCGGTGGCGCGAGTGCGCTTGGCGAAAAGATGGACGGCTTGGCGGGCGGCGAAATCGGCGGTAGAGGCGTCGCAGGAAGAGGCGGCCGGTGGGTCAACACAAATGGCGCGCTGGCGAAGAAGATCGACGGCGGTTTTGGCCAAGACGACTTTCATAATGGCTTCGCCGTAGCCGGTGCAGGAGACGCCGCCGGCTTCGGAGTCGGCATAACAGCCGCAGCCGATGAGCGGTGAATCGCCGACGCGGCCGGGAAGTTTGCAGCAGGTGCCGCCGGTGGAAGTGGCCGCGAAAAGATTGCCGACAGCGTCGATGGCGACGGCGCCGACAGTTCCCTGTTCATGGCCACGGTGATGCTCGGCGGCGTGTTTGTCGGCTTTGCATTTCATCCAGGCTTCCTGCTCGGCTTCGCTGACCATTTCCTCCGGCTTGCAGAGTGGCATTCCCTGATCTTTTGCGAAGCGCTCCGCGCCTTCGGCGACGAGCATCATATGCGGGCAGTTTTCGAGGATCTTGCGGGCGACCTGGATCGGATTCTTGATGCGCTGCAAAGTGGCCGCAGCGCCGGCGCGCAGCGTCGCGCCGCTCATGACGATGGCGTCGCATTCGACGTGGCCGTCAAGAGTGAGGTGCGAGCCGTAACCGGCGTCGAAGACGGGGTCGTCTTCGAGGACGATGATGGCAGCTTCAATGGCGTCCAAAGCGGAGCCGCCGCTGGAGAGGATGGACCAACCCGCACTGAGGGCGCGGTGGCAGCCGGACTTGCAAGCGTCTACGGCTTCGTCAGGAATGTCCCACGCGCCGCCATGAACAATGAGAGCAGGTTTCATCGAGATGAGGATGGCAAAGGGATGGCGGTTTGTCTAGGAGAGGGAGGAAAGGAGGTAAGGAAATGGGAAGGCAAGGACTTAACACAGCGGGCGCAGAGGACTCAGAGTTCAGAGAAAAGGAAATCATCAGACGAAGAAGTCGAGGACGAAGAGAAGGAGGCCGATCAGAAGAAGTACGGGACCGCCATTGATGCAACTGCGCGGAAGGCGGCTTAGAGAGTGGAAAAAGGAAGCCGGGATGGCTTTGAAGCGGGATTCTTCGCGGATGGCGTAGAACGGGCCTGCAGGCGTATACCGGGAAAAGTTGCGACGGAAAACGGAAATTTCATCCTGAACCCAGACGGAGAACTCGCCGCGGTCGCGCCACACGAGTGTGGCACCAGCCAGGAATAAGAGATAGCCGGAAACGGCAAGGAGCCCGAGCGCCGGGCCTTCTCCCCAGTTCATAAATCCTCACAGGCGGCCCACACGATCTGTGAGATAGGACGCCTGGAACAGCCAGAAGGTTACTCGCCGTCGTGAATG
>QHZC01000662.1 GCA_003224515.1 Acidobacteriota bacterium | reverse complement strand
AGGTGTTAAATTTTGCGGATGGGAAGCGGAATGTCGAGGAGATTCGCGATGCGGTGTCAGCGGAGTATGGGCCGGTGCCGCTGGAGTTGGTGATGGAGTATTTGAAGGCGCTGGAGAAGATTGGAGCGGTGGAGCTGGTGAAGTGATTGCCGAGACCAAAAAAAAGGACACGAGGTATGGTGCCCTTATGATGAATGGTGTGGCGGCGTGTGCTAGCATCGGGGTTTGCGCGTTGAGTGGGAGTCGAGCTAGATGGCCACGACGATGAAGGCGTTGCGGAAGATGCGGGCCGCAAGGGGCTTGCAGATGGATACGGTCGCGGTGCCTTTGATCGGGCCGACGGATGTTCTTGTGCGCGTGAAGACCGCTTCGATTTGCGGGACGGATCTGCACATTTACGGCTGGGACCGCTGGTCCCAGGGGCGCATCAAGCCGCCGGTGACGCTGGGGCACGAATTCTGCGGCACGGTCGAGCGCGTTGGCGACGAGGTGCGCGCGGTTAAGCCGGGGGATTTTGTCAGCGCGGAAATGCACGTCAATTGTGGGCACTGCCACCAGTGCCGGCTGGGCGAAGCGCACATTTGCCAGAACCTGCGCATTATCGGGATCGATCTGGACGGGGCCTTCGCGGAGTTCGTGAAGATTCCCGCGTCGAACATTTGGAAGCTGGATGCAGCGATACCTGAACATTACGGGACGATTCTCGATCCGCTGGGCAACGCGGTGCACACCGTGCTGGCGGGGCCGGTCGCGGGACAGACCGTTTTGGTTACCGGCTGCGGCCCGATCGGGTTGATGTCCATCGCGGTGGCGAAGGCCTGCGGGAGCTCCACGGTTTTTGCGACGGAAACAAATGAGAAGCGGCGCGCGATGGCTAGGAAGATGGGCGCAGACGTGGTGCTGAATCCGGCGGCGGAAGATGCGGTTGGAAAAATTCTCGCGGAAACGAGCGGCACGGGAGTCGATGCGCTGCTGGAGATGTCCGGGAATCCCACAGCGATTCAGCAAGGTTTCAAATCACTGCGGGCGGGAGGGCGCGCTTCGTTGCTGGGGATTCCGACGGAAAATGTCCCGCTGGATCTGGTGAACGATGTGATTTTCAAGGGCGCGACGGTGCAGGGCATTTACGGGCGCCGCATGTATGAGACCTGGGTGCAAATGACCGCCCTGCTTAAGGCCGGGCGGTTGAATCTGGAACCCTTGTTTGGCGAGCGCGCTTCGCTCGACAAATTCGAAAACGCGTTCACTCTGTTGCAGAACGGCCTCGCCGGAAAGGTCTTGCTGTATCCGAACAGCATGCCGCGCTGAACTTTTTACTTTTTTATGTTTTGCTTTCAAGTCGTTTGCTCACAGCCGCCGAGCTGGCGCAAAATAGTACTTCCACCGGCCGAGTCCACGTCAGGAGCACAATCATGTCTGATACCGCAACGATCACGTCAAAACAGAACTCTCTGCAGTACATCACCGACCAGCTGAAGGAGATGCGCGAAAAGGGCGTCGCACCGAAGCTGCGTGTGCTGGAGGGCGAGCAGAAGCCGGTGTGCATTTTTGACGGGAAAGAAGTGATCAACCTCGCTTCCAACAACTACCTGGGGTTGACGACGCACAAGGCGCTGCGCAAAGCCGCGCTGGACGCCGTGAAGAGGTATGGCGCGGGCGCGGGGGCCGTTCGAACGATTGCCGGCACGATGAAACTGCACATGGAGCTGGAGGAACAGATCGCGGCGTTCAAGAACGTGCAGGCCTGCGTGGTGTTTCAGTCGGGATTTACGGCCAACGCGGGAACGGTCTCGGCAGTTCTGGGAAAAGACGATCTGATTATTTCCGACGAGCTGAATCACGCGTCGATCATTGACGGCGCGCGGCTTTCGAAGGCCACCATCAAAGTTTTCAAGCATAAGGACGTGAAGGACTGCGAGCGCATCCTGCAAGAAAACGCGAATTTTCCGGGGAAGAAACTGATCATCACGGACGGCGTTTTTTCAATGGACGGAGATATCGCGCCGCTGCCGGAGCTTTGCGACCTTGCCGAAAAATATAGCTGCATCATGATGGTGGACGACGCGCATGCTTCGGGGGTGCTGGGCCGCGGCGGGCGCGGGACCGTGGACCATCATCAGTGCCACGGCCGCGTGCACATCCAAGTGGGTACGCTGAGTAAAGCGATCGGCGCGATGGGCGGATACGTTTGCGGCTCGCGGGACCTGATCGATTTTTTGTATCTCCGCGCGCGGCCATTTCTCTTTTCGACTTCGCACCCCCCGGCCACGGCGGCGGCCTGCCAGGCGGCGTTCGCGCTGCTCGATTCGCCGGAAGGGGAAAAACTGGTAAGGAAACTCTGGGCCAACACGAAACTGTTCAAGCGCGAACTGAAGAGGCGCGGTTTTCAGTTCAAAGTAAGCGAGACGCCCATTATTCCTATCCATGTGGGAGATGCGGCGAAGGCCTTCGAATTCTCGAAGAAACTCTTCGAAGCGGGCGTCTTCGCGCCGGCCGTCGGTTATCCGACCGTGGCGGAAGGCCAAGCGCGGCTTCGCGCCATCGTCAGCGCGACCCATAAGCGCGCGCAACTTCTGCGCGCGGCAGACATTTTGGCCGAAGTGGCGAAGCCGCTCGGCATCGTTTAGGCTTGCTCCTGGGGCCGGCCCGAGACGGCCTGGGTACAACCCGGTAAATCCTGCGCAGTGCCTGTCATTTCTTCTGGGCGCGGAGGCCTGCTCATCCAGTTAACTGATAGGAAACAATGTCTTTACTTCGCGGCATTCCCATTGCCACTATCAAATTGTTCCGGGGGATACCCCTATGTCTACAGACCCAAATCCCGGCCACATTCTAAAGGCACTCTTGAGGAGGTCGTACGATCATGAATCGCACAGGATTTGCAATTGTCGTGGGGGCAGTTTTCTGCCTTGGCGCTCAAGCTCATTCGCAAACGGGCGCCCAGGCGGGAGCGCAAAGCAGCAGCCAAGCTTCGGTTGAAGCAGGCAAGACAAAAACGCAAGCATCGGGCAAGGCCTCGGCATCAACTTCGGCGTCGGCGCAGAATGGCCAGGAGAGTGGTTCACTGGGGACTGGCACGGCGTTTAACGCCGCGCTGAGTTCGCCAATCGATTCGAAGAAGTGCAAGCCCGGTGATCCGGTAACCGCGCACAGCACGGAAGCGGTGAAGTCCGAAGGAAAAACCGTGATTCCGAAGGGTTCAAAGCTAGTGGGACACGTGACCCGAGCTTCGGCACGCGCCAATGGGGAATCGGAGTCGTCACTGGGCCTGGTGTTCGACAAAGCGATCCTGAAGAACGGCCAAGAGATTCCGCTGAACGCAGGGATCCAGGCGATTGCTTCGGCGCAAAATAGTGCGTCGGCCGCTGGATCGGACATGGACGCGATGGGCACTTCGACGGCCGGATCAGGAATGGCCGGCGGACGCGGCGCACTTGGCGGCGTGACTTCTACCGCAGGTGGAGCTGCAGGCACAGTGACAAACACCGCGGCTAACGTGGGAGGAGTTGCCAGTGGAACCGTAAACTCTGCGGCCAACGCAGGCGCGGGTGTTGCTGCTGCTTCAAAGGGAGCCGTCGGCGGTTTGAACACCGCCGGTCAGCTCACCTCGAACAGCCAAGGCGTGTTTGGCCTGAACGGTCTGAACCTTGACGCGGCGGCCTCGAACGCCACGCAGGGTTCGGTGATCACTTCCGCAGGGAAGAACGTGCACCTGAACAGCGGCACGCGGATGCTGCTGGTTTCGCAGGCGCAGGCAGGCGAACTGGGCGCATCCAAGCCGCCCGCGGCGAACAAGCCGGAACCAAAATCCGAGCCGAAGTCTGAACCAAACAAGCCGAACAAGCAATAAAGACGGACGGTTGTTTTCTAAGGCCGCACAGGAACTGTTTCCTGTGCGGCCTTTTTCACTACGGCCGCAGACCGCGGGTCTTTCCAAAACCCCATCTTCGGCAACAAACCAGCCCTTTCTGTATCCTTTGCTATACTCGCCCGCATGCTTTCTGCTCCAAAAAAACTCTTCCTAGTTGACGCCATGGCGCACATTTACCGCGCGTTCTACGCGCCGATGAACCGCATGAACGCGCCCTCGGGAATCCCCACGAAAGTGCCGTTTCTTTTTGCCAACATTCTGCGCCGACTCATCAAAGACTATCAGCCAGATTACCTGGGCATCGTCTTCGACACCACGGGCCCGACATTTCGCGACAAGCTTTTCGAAAAGTACAAAGCGCAGCGTCCGCCCATGCCGGATGATCTGTCCGTACAGATTCCCTACGTGCGAAAACTCTGCGAAGCGATGCACCTGCCGATTCTGGAGTTTCAGGGTTACGAGGCTGACGACGTCATCGGCGCGCTGGCCACCCAAGGCGCCAAAAAACAACTCGAGGTCCTGATCGTCAGCAACGACAAGGACATGATGCAGCTGGTCGGAAAGAACGTTCGGACGCTGCGCACGGGCTCCGGCGGCGCAAAGGCGGACATCATCGTAGACGAGAAAAAGGTGGAGGAGATCCTCGGTGTTCCGCCCGAAAAAGTAATTGATCTTATGGCGCTGCTGGGAGACACGGTGGACAACATTCCCGGCGCAAAGGGCATCGGCGAAAAAGGCGCGACCGAGTTGATTCAGAAATATGGAAGCGTGGAGAAAGCCCTGGATCACGCCGCGGAGGTTTCCAACAAGAGGTATCGCGAAGCACTTCAGCAGCAGCGCGAGCAGGTGATGATGTCCAAGCAGCTTGCGACCATTGCCACGGATGTGCCTCTGGACCTTGACTTGCACACGCTGGAACTGCGCGCCCCGGATGTGAATGCGCTGGCCGCGCTTTATCGCGAACTTGGTTTCAATTCCTTGCTCAAAGAATTGGGCTCGGAGGCGGTGGCGTCCTCGGTGCCGGCCAACTCGGAGTCAGCCGCGAAGGCGGATTACGCTCAGTTTGCCAGCGTCGCTGAATTTCGCCAGTATCTGGCAAAGATCCCCGCGAAACAGCCGGTGGCGATCTGGATGAATCTCGAGACCGGGGAGCGCGAAACAGAAGGATTCGGCACGCGGATCGCGTCCATCGAAGTCTCTTCGAAGGCAGGCGAAGGGCGCGCCGTGTGGATGGACGAGAACGGCGAAGTGCTGAAGGCGCTTGCGCCCCTCCTCACCGATTCGAAGCGGCAGAAAATCGTCCACGACCCAAAACTCTTTCAACTGCTTACCGGCCGGGCGGTGAATCTCCGCCACGCGACACAGCTTTACTCTTACCTTATGCGACCTACGACGACGAATCACCACTTCGCCGACGTGGTGATGCGGCAGTTCAACGTGATGATAGGCGGCGGGCCCGGCGAGCGCGCCGATTATCTGCAGCGGCTGGCGCCTGCACTCGACGCGCAAGTCCGGGAGCAGCAGCTCGAAGACGTTTACAAAAGGATCGACCTGCCGCTCGCGCCAGTGATCGCAGAGATGGAGCGGGCGGGCATCCGCGTCGAACCCAAAGAGCTCGGCAAAATGTCCCAGACGATGGAGAAAGAAATTCGCCACCTAGAGAAAGAGATTTGGAAGCTTGCGGGCTCGGAATTCAACATCAACTCCCCAACACAGCTCGCCGAAATTCTTTTTGACAAACTGAATTTGCAGCCCAACGCCCGGCGCGGAAAAGCAAAGGCGCGGTCTACTGCCGCCGACATTCTCGAGGAATTGGCCGCGCAACATCCGCTTCCCGCCAAGATCATCGAGTACCGCGAAATCGCCAAGCTCAAATCGACGTATGTGGATGCGCTTCCGAAACTGATCCATCCCGGCACCGGACGCTTGCACACCAGCTTCTCGCAGACCGGCACGGCCACCGGCCGGCTCAGTTCGAGCGATCCCAATTTGCAGAATATTCCGATCCGCAGCGAGCTCGGCCGCGAGATTCGCGCCGCCTTCGTCGCCGAGAAAGGAAAGATACTGCTTTCCGCAGACTACTCGCAGATCGAGCTGCGCATCATGGCGCACTTTTCAGACGACCCCGTGCTCGTCAAGGCTTTCCGCAATGGGGAAGACATTCACGCGCGGACGGCCGAGGAAGTGTTCGGCGTAGGACCGCTCGCACAAACCGCGGAGCACCGCCGCGCGGCCAAGGCCATCAATTTCGGCATCATTTACGGCCTTTCGCCATTCGGGCTCGCGCAGCAATTAGGCATCGAACAGAAAGAAGCCGCGAAATTCATCAACGCCTATTTCACGCGCTATCGCGGCGTGAAAGAGTACCTGGACAATATCCTTGCCGAGACGCGCAAGACCGCCCGGGCGATGACTTTGTTCGGCAGAATCCGCCCGATTCCTGAAATCAATTCAACGCAGATGCAGCTGCGCAACTTTGCCGAGCGCACCGCGCTCAATTCGCCGTTGCAGGGCACCGCCGCCGATCTCATCAAGCTGGCGATGATCAATATCGACCGGCGGCTCGGGGAAGAAAAGTTCGAAGCCAAAATGATCCTGCAGGTGCATGACGAGCTGCTCTTTGAGGCTCCCGCCAAGGAACGCGCCAAGCTGGAAAAAATGGTTCAGGAAGAAATGGAAGGCGTCCACAAACTGGCCGTGCCCATCGTCGTCGAAATCGGCGCCGGCCCCAACTGGCGCGACCTGGATTGATGCGAAACGAGACAGCAGGCCGCGCCGCAGCTGCGCGGAGAAAACTGCCGGGCATCCTTTGCTGAGGTTGCGGCAGTCAAACTTTCGAAACAGGAATTGGAATCTCTCACCCAGCGCAAATCAATCGTGCTAGCTTAAAAACTCCGGCTCGGAAAATGAGGTCACCGATGCGTCGCGCGATCTTCCTCACATTTGGCCTAACCATGGCCGAGTTTTTGGCTTCGTGCGGCGGCGGCGGCGGCGGCGGGCAGCAAATCACGGTGACGATCAACCCTACGTCCACAATTGTGACCGTGAATCAATCGACCCCTTTCACGGACAGCGTCGCGGGAACGACGAATACGGCTGTCGAATGGGAGGTAAACAGCGTCGTGGGGGGCACGGCCACGACCGGCACAATCAGCGCTTCGGGCGTGTACACGGCGCCAGCACAAGTACCGAGCCCTGCGAAAGTGACCGTTAGGGTGCTGTTGCAGTCGGACACCACGAAGTCTGCATCTGCCGCGGTCACCATAGAGGCGCGCACTCCTAACGAAGCGGCACAGAACTTGCCGATCATCCTGGGCACGACGGGAGGGAATGCCAACGATTCGAGCACGCAGCAGAGCCTCATCTCGTGCTGCGGCGGGACTCTGGGGTCCCTGGTTCAGCGGAACGGACTTTTCTATATTCTGAGCAACAACCACGTGCTGGCGCGGAGCGATTCGGCCGCACTGGGAGATAACATCATCCAGCCAGGGCTGGTCGACAGCAATTGCAACCCGAACAGCGTCTCGGTGGTAGGCCATTTGTCGCAGTTCGCAAGACTCGAGACGTCGGGCACAAATGTCGACGCAGCCATAGCACTGATCAATCCGGGGGCCGTGGATACGAGTGGGACAATCTTTTCGCTGGGGAGCACGGCGACGGGGAATGTGCCTGATCCCGCTCCGCCGCACCAGGGAATGGGAATGTGGGCCTGAGCGTGGCGAAAAGCGGGCGCACCACGGGCCTCAAGTGTTCAACCGTGGGGGCCATCGGGATTTCGACAAGAGTGCAATACCAGACTGGATGCGGGACGGGAACGATGTTTACCGTCACTTATCAAAATCAGATTTCGGTTTCCGGAGGAACTTTCGGGGCGCCAGGAGATTCCGGATCGCTGATTGTGTCGCAAGCTTCGGCGGATCCCGTGGCCCTGCTTTATGGCGGATCGGATACCGACAGCGTGGGCAACCCCGTCCAGGATGTTCTAACCGCGATGGCCGATTCCCTGGGGAACAAACCGATTTTTGTAGGAAGCCTTACTATACATCAGGTGATTGCTTGTACCCTGCCGGGATTTTCCGCCTCGACAACGACAGCGCAATCCGGCTTGGCCTTTGAAGCGCAATCGCTTTCCCCGGCAGTGGCAGCGCGGGACCTCCACGCCAACCAGCTACTGGCCAATCCCTATGTTCACGCGGTCGGAGTGGGCACGAGCATGGATCATCCGGGGGAACCTGCTGTGTTGTTGGTCGTTGATCCGAGCCAACCGCGGACAAAGTTGCCGGCCATGCTGGAGGGGATTCGTACGCGGATCGTACCGAGCGGGTCAGAAGCACCGCGAGGACTGCTTGATGAAGCGCAAAGCGCGCGGCTGGCCCCCAGCGGAGAAATATTTTCGGTGAACAGTCTCAGCGCGGAGCAAGTGGCGCAGGCGAGAGCCGTTCATGCGGCGCACGTGGGCGAGTGGATGAAGCAACCCGGGGTGCAAGGTTTCGGGATTACCTCAAGCGCGGATGCGCCGGGCGAGGCGGCGCTGATGATTTTCCTGATTCGAGGCGTGGCGCACGACCCGATTCCGCCGGTGATCGATGGCCTGCGCACCCGGGTACGTGGATCGAGCCCCTTCCGAGCGGGTTTTGGCGATGCGCCGACAGAGCGCCGATGCTCGATGCCCGCAACAACAAAGACGCAGCCGAAACTAGTCTCGGATTCGCGGCCGCGACATAATTCATAGGCAGGGCGGGGATGGGGCCGCGCCTTTTTCATTCTTAACCCTTTTCTTCCTGAGCATGCGGGCGTAGAATCCGCTCAAACTCAAGCCGAACGCGCTCACTCGGCCGGCCCATCCTGTCAGGAGGAAACTATGCATAGGACGCTCCTCGTCCTGGGTGCGATTCTGGTCGCGAGCTTCGAGATTGCATACGCTGGGGCGAATTCCACGCAGGAAAAGCCGGCATCCCCAGAGGCAAAAATGACGCCGGAAGACGTCGCCAAGAAGAATCCTGTCCCGCCGGCGCCGGAAGGATTGGCGGAAGCGCGCAAACTTTTTGGCTACAATTGCGCGATGTGTCACGGCAAGAATGGCGACGGTAAGGGAGACCTCGCTGCGGACATGAAGCTTGAACTTCGTGACTGGCGCGACGCTTCTTCCATCGAGAAGATGACCGACGGCGAGCTCTTCTGGATTGTCAGCAACGGTAAGGGGAAGATGCCAGGCGAAGGCGACCGAACCGCGGAAAAAGTACGCTGGAACTTCGTGAACCTGGTGCGCTCGTTCGCCAAAAAGGGTGCCGGGGATAAGCCAAAGGCCGAGACGCCGCCGAGTTAGTTGCCACCAGCTTGCGTCCGAATCCTCTCAACCAAGGTGATTGGATCGAGAACGGCCGCGGGGTGCGGTGAGGGACGTCTTCGCCTATGTTATGCTGGCCTCGAATTATTCCTGTGAGGAGTCTTCCGATGGCCCACGCGGCACAATTTCTGAAACTGGTGAACGAAGCAAAAAAGAAGATCAAAGAAACCAATGTCGCAGACGTGAAGCGCCGTAGCGACGCGGGTGAAAAGTTTCTAATCGTGGATGTTCGCGAGGACAACGAGTGGGCCAAAGGACATCTTCCCGGCGCCATCCACTTGGGGCGGGGCATCATCGAGCGCGACATCGAGCAGCGCGTTCCGGACACGAAAACGAAGCTCATTCTGTATTGCGGCGGAGGATTCCGTTCCGCGCTGGTGGCCGATAACCTGCAAAAGATGGGCTACAACAACGTCGAATCGATGGACGGCGGGTGGAAGGGCTGGCTGGAAGCGGGCTTGCCGATCGCCAGGGATTAGCGGTGTCCGACCTGAGCTCTTTGTCAAAGAGAATTGGCTGGGCCGAAAATCAACCGCTACCCGTGCCAAGCCCTCTAAAACAGGGGCAAGTGAATGTTTCCAAAAATTTAGTTTGGCTTTGCGGTAAGCGGTTTTAGCCATCACAAACCCCAGTATAGCTAAGGTAGTTCCTCCCGTCCGTGCCTTGCCGTCTTGACAAACTAAGGCTCTTTGTTGGAATCATGACGCTTGGCGCCGGGCTGGCGTATGGCTACGGAAAGAAGCCAGATTTTGAGCAAAGCCAGCAGTTCCCCTTTGAAGTCAGGCAACCCACCCCTCTCGCGAGCAGATATTAGCACTTGCTGCGCTGACCGCTGAGGATGTACCATCCCGCCGTTTGCTCCGGGTTTCGCTCTGTTCTGTCGAGAGCGATGTCTCCACGGGGGCCGAGCAGCGATCCCCGCCCTGCTCAACAAATCAGGTTGAGAAAGGAGTCTCCCTTTGCGAAAAACTTGGGTGGTGTGTCTCTCTTTGCTGACTCTTATCTTGTTCGTTCCAGCGAGCTCAGTCGCTCAGTCAAACTCGCAGACAGACAGCATCGGCACTCCGAGGTTCACGACCGATTCGTCCGTCACCACGGCTCATGCCGACCAGACGACCACGCATCTGACCCATATCGGTACTTCCAGCATTGGTTTAGGGGGCAAGGCAGCAAAGACCTTGGGAAAATACCGAGCAACGTTGGAGGTGGATAGCAACTTCAACAAGAATGCCAACGGAACGGCCCCCGCGCGCGTACCGTCCGATCACGTTCCCAGGCCTGGCGGTAATGCCGTGACCAGTAGCAATCCAGGATTCTCCGGCTTCAGGGGCATCACGAATCTGGACCAGGCTTCAGCGGGCACGGGCGCTTACGCGGGCACGCAGTTCGACCTGGAACCGCCGGACCAAGCACTTGCTGTGGGCAACGGCGAGGTAGTGGAAGCCGTCAACAGTGCCATCGCGGTCTACGATCCTTTGGGAAACCTGTTGAGCGGTCCGACGCCGATGAATCAGTTTTTTGGTTTGGCGCCGGAAGTTTCCACTGCCACTCCTCCGGTGTTTGGACCATTCGTCTCCGATCCCAAGGCTTACTTTGATACCGACACGCAACGCTGGTTCGTGACCGAAGTTATTTTGGATGTTGATCCTTCCACCGGCAATCTGACCGGCACCACTGCGGTCCTCATCGCCGCGAGCAGCAGTCCGGATGCAACCGGCACGTACAACGTCTTCCGGCTCGATACCACCGACGTGACGGGAACCCCTGACCATGCCGGCTGTCCCTGCTTTGGGGACCAACCCCTGATCGGCGCCGACGCCAATGGCTTCTACATCAGCACCAACGAATTTCCGCTGTTTCAAGCGGGATTCAATGGGGCACAAGTGTATGCCATGTCGAAAACCGCGCTGGCGGCGGGCACGATGCCCACGGTGGTCCACTTCAGCGGGCTGAGTTTTCTGCCGGGCTTGCCTTTCTTCTCGGTGCAGCCGGCAACTGCACCGCCGGGCGGCACCGAGGAGAGCGCCCAGGGTGGCACTGAATATTTCCTGAGCTCCCTCGACTTTGCGAGCACACTGACCAACCAGATCGCAGTTTGGGCGCTCACCAATACCAGCTCACTGACTGCTGCGACACCGAACGTGCAGCTGGCGGTGGATGTGATTGACAGCGAGGTCTACGGGCAGCCCCCGCTTGCACAGCAGATGGCGGGACCGACACCGCTGTTGGACCTGCTCAACTCAGGATTTTTCGGGAAACTGAGGTTGGAGCATCTGGGCTTGATTGCGAGCAATGACGACCGCATGAACCAGGTTGTATTTGCAAACGGTAATCTATGGAGTGGTGTAAACACGGTAGTCAAAACCCCCAATGGCCCCACGCGCTCAGGGATTGCCTACTTCATCGTGACCCCTTCGTTGAGTAGTGGGTCGCTCTCGGCC
>QHZC01000140.1:18523-23509 GCA_003224515.1 Acidobacteriota bacterium | reverse complement strand
TGACGGCGCCGGCAACCCCGCAAGCGGAGCTGGTGCAAATCGGACACGTGCGCGGCGACTCCTGATTTGGACGGTATGATTTTAGCGGCTGCCGTCTCTGTATTTTCTCTCCGCGCACATCCTTCCATGGAGCAATTGACGGTCCGCGCCAGGTTGCCAACAATGAATACATGCCAGGTCCAGTGATTGAGATTGAAAATCTGACCAAGGAATATCCCTTCGGGTTTCTGCACCTCAAGAAAAAAACATCGCTCGAGGGGCTGAACATGCAGGTGGAGAGGGGCGAGGTGTTTGGTTTCATCGGACCGAATGGCGCCGGCAAATCGACGACCATCAAGCTCCTGATGAGGCTGATTTTCCCCACGGCGGGAGACGCGCGAATCCTCGGCAGGCCGATCAGCGACGTGGAAATGCATCGGGATATTGGTTATCTGCCCGAGCAGCCCTACTTCTACGACTATTTGACCGCGGCGGAAATGCTCGACTATTTCGCCCGGTTTCACGACCTGACCGCCGCTGACCGGAAGGAACGCGTGAAGCGCACGCTGAAGAAGGTGGGGCTGGAAACCGCACGCAAAATACAGCTTCGCAAATACTCGAAGGGGATGCTGCAGCGCGTTGGTCTGGCACAGGCGATTCTGCACGATCCGAAAGTAGTGATTCTGGATGAGCCGATGTCGGGGCTGGATCCAGTCGGCAGGCGCGAGGTGCGCGACATTATCCTGGAGTTGAAGGAGGATGGAAAGACGGTGATGTTTTCCACGCACATCCTGTCCGACGCGGAGATGCTGTGCGACCGCGTCGGCGTAATTGTCGGAGGAAAGCTTCGCGGGGTGGGCGCGCCGGGTACCCTCGTAGACATGAAAACGCAAGGGATGGAGATTCTTTTTGAGTTGAGAGGGGCGAGCAACGCGCCGCTACTGTCCAAGGCGACCCGCGCGGGCGACTGTTACCGTCTGCAAGTGGCTGAGGAAGAGCTGTATGCGACCATCGAGCAACTGCGGGGAGCCGGGGCACGCATCCTCTCCGTTTCACAGGTGAAAGCGACGCTGGAAGAATTTTTTATGAGCCTGGTGGAGGCGGACCGCGCGCAGGCATCGGCGGTAGACGTGAGCGAGAAATGAGGCGCGTGAGCGTAGTGGCGTTGAATACCTTTCGCGAAGCAGTGCGCGACCGCGTGCTCTACAACCTGGTGTTTTTCGCGCTACTGATGATGGCGGCGGCTGTAGCCGTGGGACAGATTTCTATCGGCATCGAGCAGACCGTCATCGTGAGCCTGGGACTGAGCGCCATTTCGGTGATCGGGCTGCTGATTTCCGTTTTCATCGGCGTCGCGCTGGTCTCCAAGGAAATGGACAAGCGCACGCTCTACGCTCTGCTGGCCAAGCCAGTGCGGCGATGGGAATTCCTGCTCGGGAAATTCGGTGGGCTGGTGCTGACGCTGGCGGTGAACACGGCAGCGATGGCGCTGGGGCTGCTGCTGGTGATGTTTTACGTGAAGCATTCGCTGGAGCGGGGCGACGCCGCAGTGCTGGTGGCGGTGTATTTCATACTGTTGAAGCTGGCGCTGGTCGTCGCGCTGGCGCTGCTGTTTTCCTGCTTCACGACGCCGCTACTGGCAATTTTGTTCACCGTGGGATTATACATGGTAGGTTTATACGTGCAGGAGCTGCGGAATTTGCCAGTTGAGGTGATGAGTCCCGCGATGGCCGCCTTCACGAGATGGCTCTCCTATCTGCTTCCGAATTTTGAGAATTTCAATGTTATGGCCATGGCCGCGCACGGACGAGCGATTCCCGGGGCATTGATCCTGCAAAATACGCTGTACGTGGTGATTTATTGCACGATCGTTCTGACTGCCGCGGCCGCCGTGTTTTCGCGGCGCAATTTGAAATGAAATCGGAGAAAACCATCACGTGGGTGCTCTTGCTGGTGCTGCCGCTCGGATTTGCAGGCATCTGGCGGCTACAGCACGGCATTGATGCGCAGCGAGCATCGTTAAGCCAGGAGCGTGACGACGTCCTGCTGCGCTCTGGAAAGCTCGTGAAAGCGATGAGCCTGGAATACGCGCCACTGCTGGCGGACATTTACTGGACACGCGTGGTGCAATACTACGGAAACAAACACGTGCGAGGCCAGGCGAATCTGGAGTAGCTCTGGCCGCTCCTGGACATTACAACCACGCTCGATCCGAATTTGCTGATTTCCTACCGGTTTGGCGCGATGTTTCTCAGCCAGGAAGCCCCGGCTGGCGCTGGCAGGCCGGACCTTGCGGTGCAACTGATCCAGCGCGGCATCCAAGCGAATCCGGATTATTGGCGCCTTTATGAAGACCTGGGATTTGTCTACTATTTTGATTTGAAGGATTACTCGAAGGCCGCGGAAGCTTTTCTGGAAGGGAGCAAGAAACCAAACGCCCAGCTGTGGATGAAAATCATGGCCGCCAAGATTGCGGCGGAAGGGGAGTCCTACACAACCTCGAAGTTTTTGTGGCAGGACATTTACAATTCGACGCCCGATCCTACGGTCAAAAAGAATGCGCTGCTGCATCTGCAGTTGCTCAAAGTGAAAGAAGACTGCAAGCAGCTCAATGCGCTTGCCGATGAAT
The DNA here is from genome assembly GCA_003224515.1 of Acidobacteriota bacterium. Lineage (GTDB taxonomy): Bacteria > Acidobacteriota > Terriglobia > Acidiferrales > UBA7541 > Acidiferrum. The sequence goes on along the minus strand of QHZC01000140.1, from coordinate 20,901 downwards.
ACGCGAAACGCCACGGTCACCGCCCGGCACGCATGAGCGAGATGGTTCAGGCCGGTCTCCTCAGCGGAATCCCCGGCGATCCCTTGGGTTTCGCTTACATTTTCGGCGAGGACGGAAAAGCGGAGCTCAATCTGGATAGCCCGCTCCTCGAACAACAATTGCTGCTCGATCGTTTTAAGTAAGCTCCGCCCGTAGATGCCATTCTTTTGCTCGAGAATCCAGCCTGAAAATCAGAATTGAAAATGGCTGGGAACCGCAAAAGCTGCCACTGGGCCGCGACAAGAGCCGGGATAAACCGTCGCACTCCCTGCGGATAGAAGGTTCAATTATTCCGAGCTGCAGAGCACGGTCATCTGGGGATCAACGACAATTTTGCGCGGTTGATTCGGAGCCATGAAGTGGAACGATGTTTCCGGCCCTGCCGCTACGACCGTGCCGAGGAGCGCCCCGCGTCCAGCGCCACCGGCATAGAGCGGAACGCTGGCGACGAACGAGCGCGGCACACCGGTCTGAAAGAGCTTCCCGCGAATTAGATACCCTTTTTCCGTGTGTTGGGCCGTGAATTCCACGCGATAGTGCGGAATCCCCGTCCCGCGCACCCACTCTTCGAAGAACCATTCCATGGACCGCCCGCCTTCGAGGTCCATGCCGGGCGTCATGACGGCTTCCACTTCGTGTTGCAAGTCATCAGTGGAGAGTGCGCGGTAGGCGTACTTTGTCACCAGCGTTTGCAGGAGAGCGGCGAATCGCGCATCGGGATTCCTGGGGCGACTTCGAAGAATTGAGGCGTGACCCGAGGGCGAGCGCGCCGATGTCTCCCGCTGCCTCGGTGGCGCCCGACAATTTCCCAACGAGCTGCTGGCGGTAGCGCGCGAGCCAAACGTGCAGTGTGTGGTCCGGGTTCTTTTTGGTATCTGCGAAGAGCAACGCGAGATAATTCGCGATGGCTTCGTCAATCCATTGGTCGCGATAGCTTGACCATGCGACGACGTTGCCCCACCATTGATGCGCGACTTCGTGGTAAGGCACTAGCTCGGTGAAGTGCTCCTGGCTGGCGGTGCTCAGCCCCGCGCGCTGCTGGGCTTCCGAAGGCAGGAAGGAATAGGTGGAAACGTAGAGCAGGCCGGGCCAGCCCTGCCCGAAGGTTCCGGGAATCTGCGAGACGCTGAGGTTATGGAAAGGAAAGGGGCCGCTGAATGTCTCGTAAAAACCGATCGAGGAATCAATCTCTTTGCCAAGTTGTTTGAGCGCATCGGCCGGGCTGGGAGAGGGAGCAGGCGGCACGACCGAGTGTCCCGTCGAGGCAGGACCGAATCGCCTGGAAGAGAGAGTGAGGGCATCTGCGTCGTGTGAAGCCAGGCGCCTCCGCAGATCTTCCTCGAGTTCACGATTGGCGTAGACATCGATGGAATGAGCCCCGGAGGCAACGGAGGCCGAGGCGTATTCGCCGAGATTGAAGCCCGCAACGGACATGGGCTTCTCCGTCTTCCAGCGCCCGACACGGAATTCTCCTTCCTCATGCTCTTCGAGTTTAGAGCCGGTGGCAATCAAACGAAGCTTGCGCGGCCAGCGCAGGAGGAAGTCGTAGGAAGAAAATTCCGCGCTATCTCCAAGGTGTGGGTACCAGCTTTCTCTCGCGCCGACAAACAACACGCCGTTTCCTGCGTCCTGGATGACGTTGCCCCGGTAATGAAAGTGAAGCGTGAATTCCTGACGGCCTGCCGGAGTTTGCGGAAGAACGACATCCAAATAGTCGTTACCGCGCACGCTGCGCTCCTGGAGGCTCATGCCTTCATTTTGAAAAAAGGGGAGGGATTCACCGCGCTCGCCGGTGACGCTGTCGATCGTCAGAGCGCGGGAAAGCTGAAAAGCGAGAACGCGTTCCGTTCCGGTTTCCGCGCGCAAACGCACGCTGGTGGTGGCATCCAGTGAGTTGTTGGAAGAGATCGTAGTCTCAATGGAGTAGTGCAATGCGCGAAAGGCCACTGGAAGAATGGGAGAGCCTGGAATTCGATGGGAAGTCCAGACGTCGTAGAAAGATTTGCCGCCGGCTTTGTGAACTTGTCCGAGGAGGAATTGCTCGTCGTGTTGTGTGTCAAGCACGACATCGAATAGGCCGGTGGCCGCGCCTTCAAGCCCGGCGTAAAAGCAGGGCTTAGGGCTGGGCGACAGCCGATCAAAGAGAATGCGCAGGGTATAGTTGAGATTGAGCAGGGCTACGGTGGCGTCCCACTGCGGCCCGACGGAAGTATCCGTCTGGGCCGTAAGATTCGCGTCGCGGAATTGGCGAAGAAGTTCGCCGGCGGTGTCGTCCGTGAAGCGGAAATAACCGTTGATAAATTCCTGATCGAGGACAGGAGCGCCGAGAAAACGCCCCA
>QHZC01000140.1:17833-18481 GCA_003224515.1 Acidobacteriota bacterium | reverse complement strand
AAACGTGAAAGTTCCCTCTTCAAACGAGAGAACTGCATCGCCGCGCCGCAGCTGGACGTGATTGACGGGAGCGATGCGATAAACATGGGAGGGATCGATGCGGAGTGCCTTGATCGCATCATACAGCTCATGGGGTGATTTTTCCGTGGCTGGAAAAACCGCCGTTGCCAGGAGACACCACACCCCTAAAGAGAATGCCCCCACCTTCATACAAGAAGTGTAGTCACTTTCGGCATGAGGGAACAAGGCAGATGGAACAGACTTGGGGCCGCGGATTAAGATAGAAACATACCGTCCATGTTTTTGGCTTGCAGAATTCGCACTGTCTTGCTGGGCGTCGCGCTCCTTTCCATGAGCGGCCGGGCAGCGGCGGATACGATTGTCCTGAAAAACGGCAGGCGCATCATCGCCTTGAGCGCGGTCGAAGAAGGCGACAAGATAAAGTATCTGACCTCCGCCGGCGAATTGAGCCTGCCGAAATCCATTGTCGATCATATTGAGAAGGGTGGCGCGGCGCCAATGGCCGGTTCGCCAGGAGCCGATGCCGCGAACCTGGACATCGCCCCGCCAGCAGCACAACCGATCAGCGGCCAGGACAGCGATGCGATTGAGCGCGCCGCGGTACACGATGGCGTGGTCGACCGCTCC
>QHZC01000140.1:9518-17518 GCA_003224515.1 Acidobacteriota bacterium | reverse complement strand
CCAGATGCGGAGGTGCAAGCGGCGCTAGAGAAGGCGCAGCGCGACAAGAAGGAAGAAGAGAGTTACAAGGAAAACGAGAGCAGCCATTTTACGTTGCGCTACAGCGGAGCAGCCGCTCCGGCACTGGCGCGGGATGTATTGCGCACGCTGGAGACGCACTTTTCGGCCATAGAATCAGAACTGAACTATTCGCCGCCGGATTCCATCGGAGTGATTCTGTACACGCAAGAAGCGTTTGCGGACATAACCAAGGCTCCCGGATGGGCGGGCGCGCTGAATGACGGCCGCATTCGCGTGCCGGTACAGGGATTGAGTGGCGTGGACCACGAGTTGTCGCGGGTGCTGAAGCATGAATTAACCCACAGCTTTGTCCAGCAGAAGACACATGGTCATGCCTCCACGTGGTTGCAAGAGGGGTTGGCGCAGTGGATGGAAGGACAGCGCAGCGCCGAAAATGCGGCGGTGCTGGCGCAGATCTACAGCGAAGGGCATGCCGCTCCCCTTGGCGGGCTGGAAGGCTCTTGGATGCGGATGGGCGGGGATACAGCGCGCTATGCATACGCCTGGGCGTTGGCCAACATAGAATACATCGTGCAAGCCGACGGGATGGGCGATATTGAACGAATCCTCGACCGCATCGGGGCGTGCAATCCACGGCGGAATATCTGCGGAAGACCTACGGGCGCTGATCCACTTCGTGAGTGCTTTTACTACCTCCCCCCGCAACATCATTGTTTGCCTCCATGGTTCACGGCGCTAGCTCGTGGCGAGAAGAGCGGCCAAGAGTGCAGCACGCCCGGGCATGGCGTTGGTGAGGACGTGCTCGCGAGCGGAATGAGCGCCGTCGCCGACGGCGCCAAGGCCGTCGAGGGTGGGGATGCCGAGCGCGGCGGTGAAATTTCCGTCCGAGCCGCCACCGACGGTGCATTCGCCCAAGGACAGATTCATTTGCTTCGCAAGCGATTTGGCGCGGGCGAAGAGCGATCCACTCATTTTGCGTTCGAGCGGGGGGCGGTCGAACCCCCCGGTAATTTCCAGCCGTGCTTCTCGTTGAAGCGGGCGCAGAGCGTGCAGGCGGCGTTCCAGGTGGCGCATGTCGGAAACATGAAGCGCTCGCAGATCGAGAACAGCGCGCGCGCGTTCCGGAATTACGTTTGTGCGGGTGCCGCCCTCGATGACGCCAGCATTGATGGCGACGCCACGGCGAAAATTATTCCACCCTTGTATGCGCGCGAGTTGCCGCGCCAATTCGTGGATGGCGTTTATGCCTTCTTGTGGTGCGAGACCCGCGTGCGAGGCGCGGCCATGCACAATCAATTCGGCTTCGCCGACACCCTTGCGGGCCGTCTTCAGCAGGCCACGCGGGCCGAAGGAAGGTTCGAGGACGAAGACGACATCGCTGCCGCGCGCTTCCGTTTCGAAGAATTTGCGCGAAGATTCGCTGCCGATCTCCTCGTCGGAAGTCCACAGGAAGACGAGGCGTTTGGGAAACGCTATTTTTGCTTGCTGAAGCGCTTGCAGCGCGAAAAGCGCCTGAACGATCCCGGCCTTCATGTCAAAGGTTCCTGGCCCGTAGGCTTTGCCACCTTCCAGTCGGAAAGGCATCTTGGCGAGTGTTCCGGTGGAGTAGACCGTATCGTAGTGGCCCAAGACCAGAAGTTGGCCCGAAGAGCGAGATTTGTTCGGCGCATAAGTGATGCGGAGAAGATCCCCACAATGCTTCTGCGCGATTCGCTCCACGCGCGCGCCGCGCTTATTCCATTCTTTGGCGATGAGGCCACAGCAAAGATCGGCGGCGGCTTTTTCCAAGCTGGGTGATTCCGCAGTCACAAACCTGCGCAGCGTCGCGAGCATCTGCGGGAGGCTGGGCTTAAGGAGGCGCAAGAACTTCTTGGGGAGACGGGAATCAGGCATGGTGCGGAGATGCTATCAATGCGCCGCGACCAGAGCAATCGAACAAAGTCTATCGCCGCGAGGGAAAAGACTTGTGGTCTGACCCTTCGTCTTCGTTCAGGCAAGAGACCGCGGCGCACAGGGTAAGTGCGCGTATCGCCGAGGGCGGAGGTTCGCATATAATTAGAAGTTTGCCGGGAAAGTGCCAGGCGCCGCTGAAGGGGACTGCGGCGACGGAGAGCGCGAATGATACTGGACGTCGTGGAAATTCAGAAGCTGCTGCCGCATCGCTATCCATTTCTAATGGTGGACGCGATTGTCGAGGTGGAACGCCTCAAGCGCATCGTTGGCATCAAGAATGTCTCGATCAACGAGTACTACTTTCAGGGACATTTTCTTTCAGGGCCATTTTCCCGGAAAGCCCGTGATGCCGGGCGTCCTGATTCTTGAGGCGGTGGCGCAGACGGGCGGGCTTCTGCTGTTGATGGATATTCCGGACCGCGACAAGATGCTGCTCTATTTTGTGGCCGTTGACGGCGCACGATTCCGGCGTCCCGTGGTGCCCGGCGATCAATTACGCATTGAAGTCAACGTCCTCAACTGGCGCGGCGACTTCTGCAAGCTAGAAGGCAAAGCGACCGTGAACGGGCAATTGGCTGCCGAAGGCACGGTAATGTGCAAGATGATCGATCGTGAGCCGCCGGGCAAGGATGAAGAACGCACCAGATGACGATGCGCGAAATTCATCCGCAGGCAGTGTTGGCGGCGAGCGCAAAGCTTGGCGAGGGCGTAAAGATCGGCGCTTACGCAGTGGTTGGCGAGGACGTGGAATTGGGTGATGGCTGCGTGTTGCACGCGCACGCAACGGTGGCAGGCCCCTCGAAGTTCGGCAAGGACAATGCATTTTATTCGTTCAGCGCGATCGGCGGCGACCCGCAGGATTATACCTTTCGAGGTGAACGCACCGAACTGGTCGCAGGCGACGGCAACATTTTCCGCGAATACGTCACCGTCAGCCGTGGCACGCAAAAAGGCGGCGGGAAAACCTCTCTGGGTGACGGCAATTTTCTCCTGGCGTATTCGCACATCGGGCACGATTGCACCATCGGTAGCAACACCCTTCTCGTGAATGGCGCAACCCTCGCGGGGCACGTCACGGTGGAAGATTTCGCAACGATTGGCGCGTTTTGTCCGGTGCACCAGTTTTGTCGGATCGGCCGCTTTGCTTACATCGGCGCTTCGACGGTTATTACCCAGGATGTGCCGCCCTTTTCCAAGATCGTCACCGAGCGCGAGACGAAAAGTTTTGGCATCAATACCATTGGCCTGGAGCGCAAAGGATTTTCGCGGGAGCGTTTGCAGGCATTGAAGCGTGCCTATCGTTTGCTCTTGCGCGCGAAGCTGAATACCTCGCAGGCGCTGACGGAAATGCGCAAATTGCTGGGCGATTCCCCCGACGTCCAGGAATTGATCAAATTCATCGAAAGCGCCGAGCGCGGCATCGTGAAGTAACTCCTGACTGCTGATTTCATGCCGGACGCGAACACCAACACGACAGGATGGGGACTCATCGCCGGAAACGGGCGCTTTCCGTTCCTGGTGCTGGAGGGCGCGCGCAGCCAAGGAATCGACATGGCGGTGATTGCGCTGAAGGAAGAAGCCTCGGCGGAACTCGAGAAACTTGCAAAACGGCTGCACTGGGTGAGCATCGGGGAGTTGAGCAAAACCATCGACTTGATGCATCAGGAAGGCGTGAAGCAGGCGGTAATGGCCGGGCAGGTGAAACACAACAAGATTTTCAGCGCCATCCGGCCAGACTGGAAACTGGCGAAGCTGCTGTTTTCGCTGCCGCGGAAGAATACGGATGCACTGATCGGCGCAGTCGCTCGCGTGCTGGAAGAGGAAGGTATCCGCCTGGTGGATTCGACGCTGTTCCTCAAACCGTTGGTCCCTGATCCGGGCGTACTCACGCGACGCGCGCCGACTGGGCACGAAGTGGAGGACATGGCCTATGGGCTGGGCGTGGCCAGGCAAATCGCAAGCATGGACGTCGGACAAACCGTGGTCATCGCGGATCGCGCTTGCGTAGCGGTGGAAGCGATGGAAGGCACTGATGAGACCATCGCGCGCGCCGCCCGAATCACTGGAGGCAAACCGCTGGTTGTCGTCAAGGTTAGCAAGCCAGGCCAGGATATGCGTTTTGATGTACCCGTGGTCGGTCTGCCGACCATCGAACAGATGAGGGGTGCGGGTGCGACTGCTCTCGCGGTGGATGCCGGGCGTACGCTTCTTTTTGACCGGACAAAACTGATTGAATTGGCGGATGGAGCAGGAATTGCGATTCAGGCTTTTCCTCCGACCGCGGTGCCGGAACCAAATACCGTTTCGAAGGGAACGTACAAAGAATGAGCGCTGCCGTACAATCGAAGAGGATTCGTGTCGCCGTCGTGGGTACGGGCGAATTCGGGCGCAATCACGCGCGCGTGTACAGGGAACTCGAAAGGGCCGAGTTCGTTGGAGTTTTCGACCAGAATCCAGAACGCGCCGCGGCTGTTGCGGCGGAATTTCAGACCCATGTCCTGAAAAGTCTCGATGAATTGCGCGGTCACGCGGATGCCGCGAGCGTCGCCGTCCCCACGTTCGCGCATGCGGATGTGGGCTGCCGGCTGCTGGAAATGGGACTCGACGTTCTTGTTGAGAAGCCCATGGCCGTGAATCTCGGGGAGGCCGATGCGCTGCTCCATGCGGCCAAGAAAAACGGACGGATTCTGCAGGTTGGCCACGTCGAACGCTTCAATCCTGCCGTGGTTGCGGTTGAGCCGATCCTGAACCGGCCGCTGTTTTTCGAAGTGCACCGATTGGGCGTCTTTACGCCGCGCAGTCTCGACGTGGATGTGATCTACGATTTGATGATTCACGATCTGGACATTTTGCTGGCGCTGGTCAATGAAACGGTGGCGGAAGTCAAAGCCGTTGGGATTCCGGTCCTGACGGACAAAGTGGACATCGCGCATGCGCGCCTGTAATTTACGGGCGGGGCCGTTGCCAATATCACCGCCAGCCGGGTTTCCACCGAACGTGTGCGCAAGATGCGCTTCTTTCAGCAGCACGAATACATTTCGCTGGATTATGCGCGGCGCGATGCCCTGCGCATCGGCGTGAAGAAGCCCGGTCCGCAGCCGGAGTTTAGGTTTGAGAAGCTGAATGCACCGGCGGTCGAGCCGTTGCACGCGGAGCTCGAAGCGTTCGTTGATGCCGCAAGCTCGCGCAAGGAGCCGCGCACGAGCGGGGCAGCGGGGCGCGCGGCGCTCGAATTGGCAGGCCGCGTCATGGTAAGCATCCAAGAGCATGCCGCGCGCGTCAATGTCCTAGGCGGCCATAAGACCGCCGAGCCTATGGGCGATCGCCAAGCGGCCGGTCCAAACGCTTTCGCCACACACGATAAAACAAGATGATTTCACGAATTCTGGTTCCGATCGATGCTCGTCCACCTGCGGCGGTGGATAAGCCAACGCAGCGCCGCCGTCCCACGGCCCTGGATGAGCGCACGCTGGTGCCGGCCATGCTGCCCATCGTGCAGTTGGACGGGCATTCGACGATCCCCGCGAATCTGCCGCTGGAGTCCATTGCCGCGCGCGTGGTCGTGCCGCGCGATGTGAATCGCGAAGCATACAGTGTGAGAGAGGACCTATCGACACCGGTGCAGCCGACGGACATGGACGAGCGCATCGCCGTGCCAGTGGGCGCCGCACCTCCGGAAACGAGTCCGTATCCGCTGAATGTTCCGGAGGACCTGGTCGGCCCCGACATTTTCAGCACCGGGGAAGTTCATCTGATCGCCCCCGAGCAGTCAGAAGAGAAAGGCAAGTGGCAACTCATTACGCGTTTTTCTTCCATCGCGTTTCACATTCTCCTGTTTGTCGCGCTGATGTTCCAATCGAAGCTATTTCCGCCGCATGAGCCGACACAAGCAGAAATGGAGCTCGCGCAACGGCAAATGGTAGTGCTACTTCCGCCGGGAGCGTTGGAATCGTTAAAGCCATCGACCCGTCCGGTTCAACCTACACCGAAAGTGCACGTCGATCCTCGCGTGCTGCGGAAAGTTGCGCCACCGATCGTTTCAACGCCGGCGCCTCAACCGGAACGCCCGGTGAGAGAGTTGCCGAACGCACCAGTGCCCAAGCCGAACGATGTTGGATGCGCCCAAGCCGGCGCTAAAACTCGAAGCGCCGGACACCCCGCAGCCGCAGCATGGGCTGATCTTGCCGAAAAATTCCACTAGCAGATCGATCCAAGATACGATCCGTGAGGCTGCGAAGAATCCGTCTGCAGGCGGCCGTTCCGGCGCGGTGATTGGCCCGATGCCGCGCTCGGGCGGGGCACTCGGCGGAGGCGGATCACAAGGTGGTGGCGGCACCTACGGCAATGGCTATGAGATTCTTACACCCACCGAGGGCGTCGATTTCAGTGACTACATGGCCCGCGTCATTGCTGCCGTGCGACGGAACTGGTATGCGGTGATGCCGGAATCGGCGATGCTCGGCGACCGCGGCCGTGTCGCCCTGCAGTTCCGCATTCTGAAGGATGGCACCGTGCCGGCTGGAGAACCTGTGCGGCTAATCGGTTCGGGAAAAGAACCGCTCGACCGTGCGGCGGTGTCAGCCATTCGCTCGTCGAATCCGTTCGAATCGCTGCCGCAGGCCTTCAGCGGACCGTACATCGAGCTGCGATTTTATTTCCTGTATAATTTGCCGATCGAAGCCGCATATCAGTGAAGCTCAAGCGCCAGCAAGTTCTAGGCAGTCTTCTCCTCGTGCTTTTCATGCTCATTTTTCTTTTTGTTCGCGCGCGGCACCTCCTCTTTCGATGAGCGAAAAGAAAGCGCTTCTGCCCCTGGTTGTTGTTGTTGGTCCTACGGCATCGGGAAAGTCGGCGCTCGGTGCGAGACTCGCGGAGCGGTTCGGCGGCGAAGTTGTGGCCTGCGATTCGACGCAGCTCTATCGCGGGTTTGATATTGGCACCGCAAAACCCACCCCCTCGGAACGCCACGGCATTCCGCATCACCTGATGGATGTCCTTAGCCCGCAGGAAGAGGCGACCGCGGGCAGATATCGCCAATTGGCGTTGTCTGTACTGGCGGGCTTGCGACAGCGGAAGCGTTTGCCGGTATTCACCGTCGGCACGGGATTGTATTTGCGCGTGCTGCTCGAGGGGCTCGCGGACGTTCCTCAGCGCTCGGGAGAATTGCGCGGGCGGCTGCGCGCGAGCGCTGAAGAGCACCCGCCCGGCCATCTGCATCGAATCCTGAAGCGGCTCGACCCGGAAGCGGCCGCGAAAATCGCGCCCGCGGACGAACAAAAACTAATCCGCGCTGTCGAAGTTTGCGTGTTGACGCGAAGGCCGGTCTCCGAGGTCCTTCGAGCGGGCCGGACCCCGCTGAAAGCCTGGCGTGCGGTAAAAATCGGATTGATGCCGCCGCGCCAGAAGCTCCACGAGCGCATCCACGCAAGAACGGATGCCATGCTCGGGCAAGGATGGATGCGCGAGGTGCAAGCACTACTCGAGAGCGGCATGAGCCAGAATTCGAAGCCATTTGATTTCATTGGCTACCGCCAGTTGCGCGCGGTACTCCGCGGTGAGATTACATTCGAACAAGCGCGGGAAGCGATTCAGCAGGCCACGCGGCGGTATGCCAAACGCCAGCTCACTTGGTTTCGCAAAGAGCCGGGCGTACGTTGGTTTTCAGGATTTGGCGACGATCCCGGCGTACAGGCCGGCGCAATCGAATGGCTTCAAGCAGCAGGACTGGAGCAAAAGAAAGCTTTCGGGTAAACCGGCTTGTCGAGGTCCCTGCCGTAAATCCACTTTTTTCACGCCGCTACTTTGGAGTAGCTTCTGATTTGTCATTGCCCTGAATGGAGAGCAGTTCCACCTCAAAAATGTGCGTCGCGCCAGGGCCGATGTCCGCGCCCGCGCCGCGATCGCCATAACCCAGCTCCGATGGAACAAACAGTTGCCACTTCGAAGTAGCGGCGTGAAAAAAGTGGATTTACGGCAGGGACCTCGACAAGCCGGTTTACCCGAAAGCTTTCTTTTGCTCCAGTCCT
>QHZC01000140.1:0-9503 GCA_003224515.1 Acidobacteriota bacterium | reverse complement strand
GACGGTGTCACTGGCTGTCGGCTTCGCTCCCGTACCCGCCGTCAGAATCTTGTATTGAAGACCGCTGGGCAGCGTGACGACGCCCTCCTTGGTTTTATTCGCCGCCAGAAACTCGGCGCTTTCTTTCTTGTTCAATTCCCCGGTCACTTTCATTTTCTCTTGCTGTTTGTTACGCACCTCGGTCTGCAGTTGCGTGAGCGCAGCTCGCGACTCTTCTTCCGTCAAGAGCATCTTGCCAGCAGCGAGAGCGTCCTTCAGGCCCCGCAGAACAATGGCCGGGTCCACCTCGACGGTCTGCTTGTACAGGTTGGTCCCCAGGTTCATTCCAAGCGCATAACTGAGTTTGTCTTTCTGCGTCTTGAGCATCAGGACATTCTGGATTCTTGGCTTAGTTGCTTGTCCCGTCTTGGCCGCAGGAGCTTTTTGACCACTGGCGGTGGGAACCGGTTGAGCCTTCGCCGCCGGAGGTTGTTGAGTATTCGCGGTCGGTGTCTGCTGCGCCAGGGCATTCCCAAGCAGCATCATCCCAGCCGTCAATAGACTTACTGCCACAATCAAGGGTTTTTGCATAAGGCAATCTTCCCACGAGTCTGTCAGCCTTGCAAACCCCCGCCTATCGGCGCAGTCACGAAAACGTCAATGCTCTATCGGCCCCCATTTTTCAAGTAGTTTCTCCGAAGTACAACGCAGATTCCGAAAATTCGACGCACGTATCGGAAGAGGCAGAACTGTGGGATTCGAGATGGGTCGCGGGGCAAAGCAGAGAGGCGTATAATCCTACTTAGGGGCGCGCCCCGACAGAAATGCGCAAGTCTGCATGATGACTCCTGGCCGATCCGAGTGACCAAGACGCAACATCAAGTCTCGACAGCAGAGCGCGCCTTGCTCGTAGGCGTGGGATGGAAGCGCGCGCCTCGCTTTCCCGGCATGCCCGCGGGCGAGCAGGGCCGCGAATCGCTTTCGGAGCTTTTGGAACTGGCGCGCAGCGCGGGCGCGGAGATCGCCGGAACCGTTTTCCAGATGCGCGACGTCGCGGATCCCGCGACGCTGGTGGGCCGCGGCAAGCTGGATGAAATTCGCGCCGAAGCCACGGCACACAAAGCGCCGCTGATCATCTTCGACAGCAACCTTTCTCCCGTGCAGCAGCGAAACATCGAGGAAGCCACCGAACGCCGGGTGATCGACCGCACCCAGCTGATTCTCGATATTTTCGCGCGTCATGCACGGAGCCGCGAAGGCCAGTTGCAGGTCGAGTTGGCGCAATTGAATTACATGTTGCCCCGCCTGACAGGTAAGGGAACGGCGATGTCGCGCCTCGGCGGCAAGAGCGGCGGCGGCGGCGCGGGTGGAGCGGGCGGTGGGGCCGGACACATCGGCGTGCGCGGCCCTGGCGAAAAGAAACTCGAAACCGACCGCCGCCGGATTCGCGACCGCGTCCGCAAGATAAACAGCGGGCGTTGCGGCGTGAGGCGCGCAATGCCGTCCCTCTCGGGACCATCGCGCTGGTGGGTTACACGAACGCGGGCAAGTCCACATTGTTCAATGCCCTGAGCCGCGCTGAGGTGTTGGTCTCCTCGAGGATGTTCGCGACGCTCGATCCCACCATCCGCGCACTGCGCCTCCCCTCGAATCGCCGCGTCTTGGTTTCCGATACTGTCGGGTTTATCCGCGATCTGCCCCAAGGATTGCTGACCGCGTTTCGCGCGACCCTTGAAGAAGTGCAGGAAGCCTCTTTGATTCTGCACGTGAGCGACGTCTCCAATCCGCACCACAATGAACTCGACGAGGAAGTCGATAAGATTTTGCGGAAACTTGGCGTCGACGGCCGCCCCAGGCTGCGCGTGCTGAATAAGACGGACCGCCTTACCCCTGAAGAACGAAAAGTCGTCACCAACGGCGCGGATAGAAGCGCTGGCACCTGCGGCGCTCCGGTGCTAGTGTCCGCTCTTATGGGCGAAGGGATCGAGGAATTGCTGTGGCGCATGGACGCCGAGATGCCCACCGATCCCGTAGTGACGCTTTCGATCCGATTGCCGCTGGCGGAAGGGCGTACGTTGGCAATGATTCATGCGCTGGGACGCGTCCTCCACTCGGAAATTGACGATTCACACATGCGCCTCGATGCAGAGATACCCGCGTCCATCGCCAAGCGCTTGCGGCTGAAAGAGTACGCAGTGGAGGAAACTTTTCCGGGCTCCCTCTCGTAATATAGAATGGAGGTCGGCGGCTTTTCGGGCACCATTCACTGACAATTGCTTGCCGCCCTCACAAACGAGGTTGTCATGGCTGCTTTCTTTCTGTGGATTATCCTGTTCATTCTGTGCTGGCCGCTCGCGTTGCTGGCCCTCGTGCTTTATCCGTTCGTCTGGTTGCTGACGCTGCCTTTCCGCCTTGTGGGGATCGCCGTTCATGGCGTTCTCGGTCTGTGCGGCGCCATCTTCATGCTCCCTGTGCGGCTCCTTCGTGGCCCGCGGGCCATCTGAGCGGTGTGATTCCACTCTCCACGTGCTAACTGCGGAGTAAGACCGCGGAAAACCTCTGTTTTTAGGCACTTGCGGCTCCTCCGGCGGCCTCTTTTTCTTCGGCTTCGAGACCCATGTCCTGTGGAAAACGTTGTGGAAACTGCAGCCCGCTCCTCGAGGTCCGCCCGCGCTTTTTGTTTGATGTGGTGGAGAATCAGGAAACTATATCTCTGTAACATATTGAAACAAATCGAGTTATTTGGATCTCGGCGAGACTTGCATGCGGCATTAGGCCTGCTCTTTTGCACGGGTGCACTTCCGACATTTGCACAGATTTGCAGCAGTCGCATTACGAAAGAGTATAGCTTTCTTTGCTTGTACTCTTTGGACCAAGTTAATCAGGGAGTAACTATCAAAGACGGAAATGCCAATGGATTGAGGCTCCTTGGAGCGGTCCCGGAAGCGCCGCTGACGTGTTGACGCATCCTTACACCAAGTCTATAGTGAAACGGATGTGGCGGAAGCCACGGAGCGGTACCCCCGCCGTCATGCGCCATGAATCTTCCTAACTCACTGACGCTGTTGCGGATCTTTTTTGTTCCCGTCCTTATCGTCATCCTCCTCACTCGCAGTCCCAACTTCGAGTTCTGGGGCTTTTCCATGCACTTCGAGGTCTGGGGCGTGTTGATCCTACTCCTGGCTGCAGCGACCGATTGGGCGGATGGGTACCTGGCTCGGCGGCGCTTGCAAGTGACCACGCTTGGCATTCTTCTTGACCCTATTGCCGATAAGCTCTTGATCTCGGCGGCGTTTGTTTCCCTGGTGGACATGCACCTTGTTCACGCGTGGATGGTCGTGATCATCATCGGCAGGGAATTCACGGTTCTCGGTCTGCGGAATATCGCCTCGGCGGAGGGATTCACGATCGAAGCATCCACACTTGGAAAAACGAAGATGGTTCTGCAGGTGTGCGCCGTGGCGGTGCTCATCGTCGGAGCCCGGCACCCGTCGCTAAAGCCCCTGGCGCAAATCTTGCTGTGGCTCGTTGTCATCAGCGCGCTCGTCTCCGCCGCCCAGTACTTCCGGCGCTTCTGGAGCCACGTCGACGACAGTATCAAGCAACGCCGGCGGCTCCGGATGCTCGAAGCGCGCAAGAAGTCTCAGGATGCCGTGCCTCTCTGAAGCGGACCGTCGGACCGCTCTGCAATTAGCGCGGACGGCTGTCGTCGAAGGCGTCTCCCATCGCCAGGTTCCGGACGTGTTCCCTCGCGAAGGAATTTTTGCGGAGCGTCACGGCGTCTTCGTGACCCTCCACGTCCGCAATCGCCTGCAGGGTTGTATCGGCGTGATCGAAGCGAGCGAGCCGCTTGGAGAAGCCATTGTTCGCTGTGCTGCCAGCGCTGCGCTGGAAGACCCGCGTTTCGCCCCGCTGAGGACGGATCAACTCGGTGAACTTAGCATTGAGATCTCGTTGCTTTCGCCTATGGAACCAATCGTCCCGGAATCAATCGAAATCGGGCATCATGGGCTATTCGTCCGTTTACACGCGCAACGCGGGCTCCTTCTCCCCCAGGTTGCGACCGAGCATCGGCTGACCCGCGAGCAGTTCCTCGAGGAGACCTGCCGGAAGGCAGGGTTGAGTCGCGAAGCCTGGCGCGATCCCGAGGCTCGCCTCTTTGGATTTACCTGCGAGGTCTTTTCCGAAAGTTCACTTGGCGAGGGGACCTGAAGCATCCAGACAGGTATGAAAGATCGAAATCGCACGGCGACGCAAAAACAAAAGGCCCGCGCGGAGAAACCACCGCGGGCCTGGACCAGGCAGTGGGGTGCCGGGGCTCTACTCGATTTCGATGTAGTCGCCCGCGTAGACTTCGATTGAACTGAATGTGATCACCATCGTCGATGAATTGCGGCTCACGTTAATGACGATTCCTTCGCCGAGAATTTCGCGCGGCAAGTCATTCCATTCGAAGCGCGTGGGGGCGCTCCCGAAGCCGTACATCGAGTACTGATAACCCTTATTTTGTGGTACGGTCTCTGCCAGCGAACCCTGATACCGGAAGATTCGGAAGTAGTCGCCGACCTTGACCCCCTGGTTGGTCCCGAGGTTCACGTAGACCGCGCTGAGTTTACCGAAGACCTGTCCATAGTCTTTTCCAGCCACCACCATGGCCACTGGTTTGCCACTCACAGGCGCAAAATGATCGAAGGCGGCAGAATCCCTGAACACAGGTGCCAGACGATCTTGATAAGGCTGGAGGATATCCCCGCGCTGCATGTACCCGCACGAGAATATCACCTGGGCGACAGAAACCTTGGGCTGGACGTCCACCACCCGGACCTGTCCCGCGTCCAGATAAGGCGTGCCCATGGCTTTCAGGAGCTTCTCCTGCCACTTGAACCAAGGTACGTCCGTCGGATCCTTGTCCGGCCGCACAACCGAGAAGCGGTCGCCGACACGAACACCTTTGTCCTGGCCGCGCTTGATGTGCACATAGTCGCCGCGCGCAAAGGCGATCTTGTAGTTCGATTGCTCTCCGGAGACGAGCCGGATCTCGTCTGGCACTTTCTGGTCCGTGACGAAACCTGAACAGTTCACGGTGCTGAAGTCGATTTGCGGTGCTGCCGGAGCAGCCTGGGGTGCGCTTCGTGCCGAACTCACCGCCCCACCCAGGAAGACCGACAAAGACAAGACAGCTATTCTAGCGCGCATTCCATAACTCCTTCGAAAACACGCCCTACGGGCCGTGCATGGGCTTTTCCTAGCGAAAGTATCAGGGCCTACCCCAGGCGTCAACAAATAGGCCAGCGTTGCTTTACACTTTTGATACGGGCGCACGCGGCGGATACGGCATACTACTAGCCGTATTTTCAATAGATTGGCGGGACACCGCAGAGTATGGGTCTGTTTGGCACAGGGGTACGGCGGATTTGTGCAGTCGTGGCGGCCTCCACGGCGGCCGAAATGTCGAAGATGGTGCGCTCCGCCTTAAGGCAAACCAGGACCGTGGAGTTGCGCCTCGATTGGCTGAGCAGCGACGCGGAGCGTGCGCGATTCCTCGACTGGCTTGGGAAGGGCCAACCTCGGAATGCCACATTTCTCGCCGCCTGCCGCCGCCGCGAAGGCGGAGGCAAATTTGCCGGGGCCGTCGACCGCGAACTCTACTGGCTGATTCAGGCCCGCGAAGCCGGCTGCCAATGGTGCGATCTCGAAGTGGAAACGTTGCGCAAGCTTCCCGGCCAGTCCGTTCGGAAATATCCTGTGCCGCCGCGTGTCTTGCTTTCTGTGCACGACTTTGAGCGCACGCCGGACTTGCCGCGAAGCATGAACCCTCCGGCCAACGGCGGAGTCGATGCCGTGAAGATCGCGGCCGAAGCGCGAAGCATCCACGACAGCCTCCGGCTCCTTCGCGTGGCGCGCAGTTCGAAGGGTTTTGTCGCCGTTCCGATGGGAGAGGCCGGCCTGCCCGCGCGAATCCTCGCATTGCGCGAGGGAAGTGAGCTGGCTTACGCTCCTGTCGCCGAGGCGACCGCCTCCGGCCAGGTTTCCCTAGACGAGATGAAGCACCTCTATCGTGCGCATGCTCTCACGCGCCGCACGCGGGTCTACGGAGTGATTGGCGATCCCATCGGCCATTCTCTTTCTCCCTTGCTGCACAACCGGGGATTCGCGGCCCGCAGCATTGATGCCGTCTGTCTCCCATTTCTGGTGCACCAGCTCGGCGATTTTCTTGCGGCTGTTCCGGAGTTCGGTGTCCGCGGTTTCAGCGTTACCCTGCCGCACAAGCAGACAATCCTCAAACACCTGAGGGAATGCGAGCCGCTGGCGGCAGAGATCGGCGCGGTGAATACTGTTGTGGTTCGGCGCGACGGGTCGTTTCACGGCCGCAACACGGATTACGTCGGCGTACTTCGCGCGCTGGAGAAGAAGCTTCAAATCAAGGGGAGCCGCGCTCTGATTTTCGGTGCCGGTGGATCAGCGCGTGCGGCTGCGTTCGCGCTGTCGCGCGCAGGCGCTATCGTCGGAATTTGTGCCCGGCGCGAGAAAGCAGCGAAAGAACTGGCGCGGGCCGTGGGTGGAGAAGTAGTGCCGCGCCGGGCATTACGCACGGAATTTTTTGACGCCATCCTCAACGCCACGCCGGTCGGCATGCACCCGCACGATGGAATTTCGCCTCTCGCGCCCGGCGAGTTACACTGTCGCATCGTCATGGACTTGATCTACCGCCCGCAGAAGACTCATCTCTTGGAGCTCGCCGCGCAAAAAGGAATCGCAGCGGTCTCCGGTGTCGAGATGTTTCTCGCGCAGGGCATCGCTCAATGGGAGATCTGGACGGAAAAGCGCGCGCCCGAAGCCGCCATGCGGCGTGCCGTGCTCGGCGCCTTGCGCGCGGAGGAGTCCTATCACCAGGCGAAGCCGCGGAGGCGGCCATGATCCAGCCGGACTTCCGCGAATTTCAGCGCCTCGCGAAACAGGGCAACCTCATCCCGGTCTACGATGTTTTTTCCGCGGATTTGCTGACGCCTGTCAGCGCCTATCTGCGCATTGCCCAGGGTGCGCGCTACTCCTTCCTCCTCGAAAGCGTGGAGGGCGGGGAAAAAATCGCGCGTTACACGTTTGCGGGCGCTCACCCCGAGGAAGTTTTCCGCTATGCCAGCGGCGCATGCGTCCTGGAGAGCCGCGACCGCATGATCTGGGAAGAGCGCGACCCCATCTCGTTCTTGCGCGAGCGCATCGAGCGTTTCCGTCCTGTGCGGCTTCCCGGATTGCCGCCGCTTGTCGCGGGAGCCATCGGCTACTTCAGCTATGACATGGTGCGGCTGATCGAGCGCATCCCCAAGCGCCTTTGCGATGAAATCGGCCTCTACGACGCGATGCTGATGTTTTATCACGGCCTCGTTGTTTTCGATCACGTGCGGCACCGCTTATGGATCGTGCGCAATGTTTTCACCGAAGGCCATGGCAGCCTTCGCGCGAAATACCACGCCGCCGTGCGCGGGATTAAGGAAACGCGCCGGCTGCTCGATCAGCCGGTGGCCGCCGAACGCACGAAGAAGCCATCGAAAGCAAGGAAGCGCGGGCCGCTGAAAGTGACTTCAAATTTCCGTCGGCCCGAATACCTGTCTGCAGTGCGGAAAGCGAAGCAGTATATTCGCGCCGGGGATATTTTTCAGGTCGTGCTCAGCCAGCGTTTTTCTGCCAAAACACAGGCCGAGCCATTTGAAGTCTATCGCGAGCTTCGCGCGTTGAATCCCTCTCCCTATCTTTTCTACCTGCAGTTGAATGACGTCTCCGTGGTCGGCAGCTCGCCGGAAATGCTCGTCAAAGTGCAGGGCCGCGATGTTTTCTACCGTCCCATCGCCGGCACGCGTTGGCGCGGCAAGGACGAAGCCGAAGACCAGGGCCTCGAGCGCGAAATGCTTGCCAGCGAAAAGGAGCGCGCTGAGCACATCATGCTCGTAGATCTGGGACGCAACGATCTTGGGCGCGTCTGCGACTACGGCACGGTGAAGCCCGAGAAATTGCTCACTGTCGAGCGCTACTCGCACGTCATGCATCTGGTTTCCAGCTTGCGCGGGCGCTTGCGCGAGGACGTGGATTGTTTCGACGCGCTGATGGCCTGTTTTCCGGCCGGCACGGTGTCCGGCGCACCCAAAGTTCGTGCCATGGAGATCATCGAGGAGTTGGAGCGCACGCGCCGCGGAATTTATGCCGGCGGGATTCTCTATCTCGATTTTGCCGGCAATCTCGATTCCTGCATCGCGCTCCGCACCATGGTGGTGAAAAGCGGCGTCGCCCACGTCCAAGCCGGTGGTGGCATTGTTGCGGATTCCACGCCGGCGGGCGAATATCAGGAGAGCGTGAACAAGTCGAAGGCCTTGCTCACAGCGCTGGAAAAAGCGCACCATGGAAATCGATCGGTGAAGCTGTCATGATTCTGCTTCTCGACAACTACGATTCCTTTACCTACAACCTCGCTCAGTATCTTGGCGAGCTGGGTTGCAACGTGGAAGTGCATCGCAACGACAAGATTACGGTGGCCGAGATTGTCCGGCGAAGACCGGAGCGCATCGTAATTTCTCCCGGTCCTTGCACTCCGCAGGAGGCGGGCATTTCAGTCGAGCTGGTCGAGCGCCTCGCCGGAAAATTCCCCATCCTCGGTGTGTGCCTCGGCCATCAGGCCATTGGAGCTGCGTTCGGCGGCAAAATCATCCGAGCCCCGAAGCTCTTTCACGGCAAAACGAGCCAGATCCATCACGACCACAAGAACATCTTCCGCAAGGTGCCGGATCCCTTCACCGCTACGCGTTACCACTCGCTGATCGTTGAGCGCAAATCGCTTCCGCGCGAACTCACTATCACCGCCGAAACCGACGACGGCATCATCATGGGCTTCCGGCATCGCCGCCACAAAATCGAAGGCGTGCAATTCCACCCCGAATCCGTCCTCACCGAATCCGGCAAGCAACTCCTCGAGAATTTTCTTTCGTTGTAGATGTCCCTTTGCGCCGGAATTGTCCTGCTTTCCCGGTCTACTCTGCGTCTCTCGGGTTTTGTTCCTCTTCACCAATTCAAATCCGCTAAAATCGCCCCGTAGATCTCCATTCCCCTCCAAAATTGCCCCAACCGCAAATTCTCATCCGAGCTGTGCTGATGATTGTCGTAGTTTACAATCGGCACGCCCACCCACTGCAACCCCAGGTCCTCGAAGATATACATCGGCAGGCTGCCTCCGGACGACGGCATGGCCACCGTGTTGTTGCCCGCTGCCGCCCGCACAACTTCTAAGATGGCCTTGGACAGCGGCAGATCCATCGGCGTGCGCGACGCTCGATAGCCGCCTTCGTAAATAACTTTCGCGATTCGTGCATGCGCGCGGCGGTCCTCCATGGTGGGCTCGTGGTCAACCACGAAAAATCCTTGCTTCTCGATAAACGCCGCGATTTGCTCAAACTTCTTCTTCGGATCCTCCCCCTTCACCAACCGTGCCTCAAGCGAAGCCTCCGCCCGATCGGGCACAATGTTCTGCGCCTGTTCGC
>QHZC01000661.1 GCA_003224515.1 Acidobacteriota bacterium | reverse complement strand
ATATTGTCATCGGCGACGACGGTTCGAGTTGGCTCGGCGTCGAAACTCACGAAGTGACGCCCGACAAGGCCAAGGAGTTGAAACTTTCTGCCGAGCGCGGCGTGGTCCTGGGAAAAATCGTTCCCGACAGTCCCGCGGCCAAGGCAGGCCTCAAGGAAAATGACGCGGTGACAGAAATCAACGGACAGCGCGTCGAAGGCGCGGCGCAATTTCGCCGCATGATCCATGAAATTCCGGCGGGCCGCAGCATCCAGCTCACCGTGTGGCGTGATGGGCGCACGCAAACCATTAGCGCGACCCTCGGCAAATCCGAAGAGCGTCACCACGCCATGAAGATGGTGGCGCCGACTCCCGGGACATTCGCTTTCCGCATGCCCGAGATCCCCGAAATCCCTTCGATGGAGTGGAACGGCGGCATGCTCCTCGGCGGGCAGCCCCGGCTCGGCATTGATGCGGAAGATCTCAGCGGACAGCTCGGCGCATTTTTCGGTGCGCCCGATGGTGAGGGAATACTCGTCCGCGACGTCAACTCCGGTTCACCCGCGGAAAGGGCTGGCGTGAAAGCGGGCGATGTCATCATCTCGTTCAACGGCGGTCGGATCCGTTCCGTCGGGGAGCTTCGCGAAAAGCTCTCGGCGAAGCGTGAAGATAAGGATCGGACCGTAAAGCTGGGCGTTCTGCGCAACAAGAATGAGGTTTCGCTCACCGTTGAGTTGCCCGCCCCCGCCGCGCATACCAAGCGTCTGGTCTCCCGTCGCACTAGCATCTAGCGGAAACTGATCCCCTCAGGCCCCCGACCCCATCGGGGGCCCTTTTTTATTCCCCCCTTAGCTTATGAACACACGCGCTGTCGCGGTTTGCTCGCCCTTGCTGACAGCTGGGTTAGGCACGTGAGTTTTCCCGACCCGAGTGACTCCCAGGGAAGTTCGCGGACCCGCTCACGGCGCTAGGGGCGGCAGCGAAGAGAATGCCGCATCGAACGCGGAATAGGGGAACCACCAGCCCGCCATCTGAGACATGAGCAGCTTCCTCGGTCCGGCGCGGAGTCTGATTGTCTTCGAACGGAAGACAGGCTATAAGTTTCCTGATGCCCGAAGCCGTCATCACTGTCGAGTCTCTCGGGAAATCGTTTCCCCCCGCGCGCAGTGGTTGGCGCGCTTTTTTCCAGCCCTTCGAAAAGCCCACGGCGGTCGCACTGGCCGGAGTGTCGTTTGAAGTTCAGGAAGGAGAGGCGCTTGCGCTGCTCGGCGCCAACGGCGCGGGCAAATCCACACTCCTCCGCATTCTGGCAACACTCCTTGTCCCCACTCACGGCCACGCGCGCGTCGCGGGACACGACACCGTCCACCAGTCGCGCGATGTTCGCCGGCGCCTGGGTTATCATGCGGGCACGGACCACGGCTTCTACGCGCGGCTCACCGCGCGTGAAAATCTGCTCTTTTTCGGCCAATTGAATCGGCTTTCGAGTTCCTCCGCGACCCAACAAATCTCACAACTCGCCGAACAATTTCAGCTGGGCGAAGCACTCGACCGTCAAGTGCGCACACTTTCCACCGGCACGGTCCAGCGTCTCAGCCTGGCTCGCGCCCTTCTCCATCGGCCCAGCGTTTTGCTGCTCGACGAGCCCACGCGCAGCCTCGACGCTATTGCCGCTGTGGAGTTTCGCCGCTTCCTGAAATCGGAAATCCTGCGCCATGGCCAAACTTCGCTGCTCTTCGCTTCCCACGCTCTCCACGAGGTCGCGCTTCTCGCCGACCGCGTGGCCGTGATTGACGCTGGTCGCCTCCTGGCTTGCGACACGGTCTCCACGCTAAAGCGGAGCACCGGCGCTTCCTCGCTCGAAGAAGTCTTTCTCCGTCTTACGGGACACCATGCGGCCGCATCCAGCGGAGACCACATGCTATGATCCTCATCCTCCGCGAGTTGTGGCTTTTCTTCTGGCGCGACCTCAGCATTGCGCGCACCTATCGCACCGTATTCGTTCTGGAAGGCATCGAAGCACTCTTCGGCGCTGCCATGTTTTATTACCTGGCTCGCTTCGTGGACACCCCCGCGCTCCAGCACGCCTTGCCGCAAGGAGGCAGTTATTTTGCTTTTTCACTCGTTGGTTTCGTATTTCTTGATTATTTCAACGCCGCGTTGGACACCTTCGATCGCAGCCTGGAGGAAGCGCGGGACACCGGCACACTCGAACATCTTCTGGTCACGCAAACTTCGCTCCCTGTCTTTGTCGCGGGATCAGCGATTTATCCCTTCGCCGCCGCCACACTGCGAATCGTCGTCTACCTAGCCTGGGGAGCAGCGCTTTTTGGCTTTCCGTTGCACGCCGCGAACTGGATCGCAGTCTTCACCGTCCTCCTGGTCACTCTGCTGGCGTTCTCCGGGCCGGGGATTCTTTCCGCGAGTTATCGCCTGCTTTTCAAGCGCGGCAATCCCGCCAAATGGTTTTTCCTGGGTGTTTCAAGCATTGTCGGAGGCATGCTTTTCCCGGTCAGCATTTTGCCGGACTGGCTTCAGTTCGTTGCGCGTCTCAATCCAGTCACCTACGCGCTCGAGGCGATGCGCGCCTCGCTGTTGGGAGGCCTGGGCGTCACGGCGCTTTGGCGCCCTCTCGCCATTCTGCTTCTCTTTGCGGCCGTGCTTCTGCCGCTTTCGATGAGCGTCTTTGCCTGGTCGCTTCGCCGCACCAAGGTCACCGGTACTCTTACCCACAGTTGAAAAAAGGCCGGCTCCGCCTAGCGGAACCGGCCGGAAAACAATAACTTGAACTGACTAAGATTTCTTTTTCTTTAGATTTACTTTTGTATCAATACCGGGAGCCATCAGCTGAAGCTGTTCGAGCCCCTGCTTGGCCTGCTGGCCCCAGGTTCCGTTGGGATCCAGCTCGACCGCCTTCTGGTAGGCTTCGATGGTTCCCGGCGCGAACTGCACCTGTTCTTTATCGCCGACTTTCTTCGTGGTCATCTTGTAAACCAGCGAAGCCCCCAGGAGATACCAGGTCTGCGCACTCTTGGGATCGAGCTCGGCGGCTTTCTGCAAGGGTTCGATGGCGTCGCCGAGACGGTTCGCGTTGTACAGGCTGATCCCAAAGTTGCGCCATGCGGTTGCCGCATTCGGCGGGTCAAGTTCCGCACTCTTCGTATACGCGGCCTTGGCCTCCTCGATCTTTCCCGCACGTGCCAGCACGTTGCCCAAGTTGTTGTAATACCCCGGTACGTCGGGTTTGGCGGCGATAGCCTGCTGGTACGCCTGAGCAGCATCTTCGTTGCGGCCCGCGGTGTCGTAAGCTTCTCCGAGCTTGAACCACACTAAGTGCGCATTGGGATCTTTCTCCCCGAGGTTCTTGGCGGCCTCCTGGAATTCCTTTACCGCCTGATCCGAGAGGTCCGTCAGCTTCTGCTTGAGGACATCGCGCTGATCCGCGGGGGCCTTCTGCAGATCAATCTTCGCCTGCTTTTCTTGATCGATGAGGGCATTGCCCGCATTGAAGTGCGCTTTGAGGCCCTCCATTTTGCTCTTGGCCTCTTCCGCCTTCTTCACTTGTTCTTGCGCCTCGGCCCCCTGTTTGGAGACGATGTCCTTGAAGTTGAGATCCACTTTCGCATCTTCGCCGCTTTGTACTCTGCACTTGGCCTCGTAGGGTGCTTGTTTGTCATTGGGCGGTGGGAATACAACAAACAAGCTGTAAATCCCCGAGCGCAGGGTAGGGAAGCTAAATTTGCCTCCGCCATCCGTCTTGGTCTCCTGCTTTGCGCCCTGATCGCTGACCGCTCGAATGACAACGTCGGCCCAGGGCTTGCCATTCACATCCATGATCGAGCCGCTAATCGATCCTGTCTGGGCCGCAGCTCGCGGTGCAAGTACACTTGCCAGCACGGCCGCGAGGATTGCGGCGAGCGCCCACGACTTATGAAAACGCTTCATGCTCCATTCTCCTTTTTCACGGGGGAGACCCGCCCGGAGTGTCCGGGCTGTGCGCCCCATTATCTCTCTCATGCCGGCCGATTCCAAGCTCAGTGCCCGGCAGAAACGGTTCGCCGGTAGGGGATGGGGTCCGGCACGCCGGCTTCCGAGAATGCGCGCAAGCGCAGCAGGCAGCT
>QHZC01000660.1 GCA_003224515.1 Acidobacteriota bacterium | reverse complement strand
AGCGGCCCGGCCGGCACCAGGCCGCGGACCTCGCCGAATGAACCGGTCAGGATGAGCCAAACGATGCCGGCGATTACCGGCAGGCTGAGCGCGGCCACCCCAAGCAAGACGAGCCGCCAGCGGGGTGGGAGGAGCGGCATCAGTTGACCTCGACCTTGGGCTCGCCAACCAGCGCCCTGAAGTTGAAGATGCGCAGGTAGAGCAACGTCACCACGATGCCGATGACGACGAGCACGGCGGCCATCGCGGCGCCCAGGCCGAACTGGACATTGCCGAAGTAGTTGGACAGCGCCAGCTGGTAAGCGTGGAGCGACCACACCGTGGTCGTGTAGAATCCCGGTCCGCCATTCGTCAGGAGCAGGATGTACTCAAATGAGGTCAGTAGGGAGAGCGTTTGATAGGCGGTCACGAACAGGATGGGCCAGCGCAGCAGGGGCAGCACGACGCGGCGCACGGTTTGACCGGTCGTCGCGCCGTCGACGGCCGAGGCATAGAAGAGGTCTGGAGGGATCGCGCGGATGGCCGACGTGAACAGCAGCATCCCAAACGAGGCGCCCACCAGGCCATTGGCGAGGATGATCACATTCCACGGCTGCGCGGTAATCCAGTTCCTGGACTTGCCCAACAGATCGCTGATCAGTCCGTACGGCGCTTCGCGGGACAGCCCCTGCCAGATCACAACATAGACCACCGGCGGCAAGATGCGGGGCAACAGCCAAACGGCCCGGATCTGAGCCCCGTAGCGCTCGCGTACGGACGAGCTCAGCAACGCCAACAGCAGGCCCATCCCGATGTTGAAGAGCAGGGTGAAGCCCAGGTAGTGGGCCGTGTTGAAGAGGATCTTGCCGATGAACGGATCACGCAAGAGAGACGCGTAATTCCCCAGTCCGATCCAGCGGGGATGCTGGAACGTGATGGTGGAGAGGTCGGTCAGAGACAGGTACAGCGTCGTCACGACCGGCGCGACGAAGAAGAGCATGATGAGCACCGTGGCGGGCAGCACAAACGCCAACGGCGCCCAGTATCTTCTCACGGGCTCTCGCGGATCGCGACCGCGTGGCGCGCGCACATCGCCCGTCTACTCGACGATCACCTGATCGCCCAGGTTCCGCTGCATCTCCCCGGCGACCACGTCCACGGCTTGCTCAGGGGTTGCACTTCCCGACTCGACCGCCGAGACCCCGCGGAAGAACGCATCCTGCCATTTCGGAAGGTCGGGGTGCGGCGGTTGGAAGCTCGTGTAGTTGAGCAGGTAGCTGACCTCTTTAATCAAGCGGTTGTTGATCAATGCCACGGTGCGGTTGAGGACCGGCAGGTGTCCGCTGCCGATCGCGTGCTTGGCGTCGAGATCAGGCACCATGGTGTCGGCGAGCAGGCGGATGGCCACGTCCTTGTTCTTGGACGTGGCCGCCACCATATAGGCCTGCGGATTCGACAGGGTGATCGGCTTGCCGCCCTTCACGTAGGCGGGGTGGGGCGCGAAGCCGAAATGGTCGA
The DNA here is from genome assembly GCA_003224515.1 of Acidobacteriota bacterium. Lineage (GTDB taxonomy): Bacteria > Acidobacteriota > Terriglobia > Acidiferrales > UBA7541 > Acidiferrum. Next base: position 1,975 of record QHZC01000660.1, on the reverse strand, counting down.
AAAGCCACGTCTCGCCGCCCCGCGCTGCCACCCACTGCTGCGACCATTCGGCCCAGTTCCAGGTCCCGCCAGACCAGAACAGGACCTTGCCGTCGCCGTCGGTGATGGGCTGGTGGAAGCGGTTCCAGTCGTTGTTCAGCCGGTCTTTCTCAATGATCCCGGCGTCGACCCCGGCCCGCAGCCAGTGATAATAGCGCAGCGCCGAGGCCTTGTTGAAGACCAGCTTGCCAGTCGGGGCGTCATAGTCGCGCCCACCGAACGAACGGTACCACTGCATGAAGTCTGGACCATTGAACGGCCGGTGATAGTAGCCCTTGCCGGGCTCGATGATGTTCATCTGCCGCGCGTCTTTGGCGACCGCCAGGACGTCGTCCCAGGTGAAGCTGCCGCTCGCGATTCGTTTGGGGAGATCCGTGATCTGTTGATCGGTCCACCCCAGCTTCTTGAGCAAGACCTTGTTGAAGTAGAGCGGCCGGGCCTCCGTATCTTGCGGGATGCCCCAGGTCTTGCCCTTGTACTTTACGGAGGTCCAGAGCGCGGGCACGATGTCGCCGAACGCGTGATACTTGGGAATGTACTCGTCCAGCGGCGCAAGAAATCCCGCAGCGGACCAGGTGGTGCTGAGTGCGGCCGAGGCCTGCACAATATCCGGAGGGTCGCCGCTTTGAAAAGCCAGGAGGACGCGCCGCAGGAACTGATCCCAGTTCGTGGTGTCAAATGAGCCTTCCACTTTGATCTGATCCTGGACGCCCTCCCGTTTGAGGCCGGCGTTGAGACGCTCGGCGGCGGCCTGCAAGTTGCTGAAACGGGTCACCGACGGGGCGTCCGGCCCGATCGTCCAGGCTTTGATAATGGTCACGCGTTGCTGCGCCTGAACGGGAGCCAGCGCGAGCGCCAGCACCCCCACGGCTGCCGACAGGGTCCACGATGTGGGCTTCACTTCCCTCCACCTCCCCGGCCCACACGGGGCCACCGATTTCGCCCTAAGGGGTTCATTCGGTCTTCTTCGGCCTCCTGCCAGCCCCGCGGTCAGGCGAAGACGGGAGAATGCCGCAGACGAGATCTGCGACGTCACCCGCTCCCCAGGACAGGCTCCTCAAGCCCCGACGAGGCGAGTTCGTACTTCCCCTGGATCCCCTTGCCACGCCGGCGTCGTCCTCGGTAGTACCGACCAAACAGGCGAGCCAGTCGGTCAGCCTCGTCCGGATAGGTCTCGACGAGGTTGCGCTGCTCCTTCGGGTCATCCCGCAGATGATAGAGCTCATTAGGTTCTCCAGCCGGCCGTTCAATATAGCTCCACGTCGTTGTGCGGATACACCGATCGACGCCCTCATGGTATCCGGCAACGATCGCACGGCGGTGTTCATCGGAACGGCGCTCCATCACATCACGGAAGCTTGTGCCATGCATCGCGCCCAGGCTGGAGCTCAATCCCAGCAAATCCAACAGCGTGGGGAGGAGATCTTGGAACTGCACCAATGCCTCGGTGCGTTCGCCGCCACACCTGCCTCCTGGCAAACGGATGACGAAGGGCACTCGAAGCAACTCGCTGTAGAGCCGATCTGCTCCCTTCAAGAACTTGCCGTGATCACCAAGCGGATGCCCGTGGTCTGCCATGACCACGATGATCGAGTCATCGTAATAGCCTAGCTCCCTCAGGGCTTGAAACAGCTGCCCCACCCAATGATCGACGAGCGCAACTTCCCCTGCATAGAGCCCCCTCATGAGCTGTACTTCGGACGGCGTGGCCCAAGTACGGCTGAATCCGCCCATTGGCAGTATCAGGCGGGGGCCCGAGTAGGCGGGATCGGTATACACATCGAATGGCCGGGGAGGATCCCACGGTTCGTGGGGATCGAAGCAATCGACCCACAGAAACACCTTTTGATGGACACGGTTGTTTCGGAGCCAGCGAATCGCCTCGCCCACGACGCGGGCAGGGAAGGTGTCACCCGCCGAAACGATTTCGTCAGTG
>QHZC01000137.1 GCA_003224515.1 Acidobacteriota bacterium | reverse complement strand
GCACCGAACTGGCTCTCCTGCTTGAGAATCTAACCGTCAACGAAACGAGTTTCTTTCGCAATCGCCCGCAACTCGAGCTCCTTCAAAAATCCGTTCTCGAGGATATTCTGCGCCGCAAGCAGGAGCGCCGCGATTACACGCTCCGGGTCTGGAGCGCCGGTTGTTCCTCTGGCCAGGAGCCTTATACCGTCGCCATTTTGATCTGCGATGCACTCGCCTACTACTACCTGCGCAATCCTCTTCCGTTCGAAATGCCTTCGCCGAAGCCGCTCATTCCTCCTCCATGGAAAGTGGAGATCGTGGCTTCGGACATCAGCTATGCCAGCCTGCGCGTCGGCCAGGAGGGCCTTTACACCGAGCAGCAGATGGAACCCGTGGATTACACCTGTCGGCTCCGCTATTTCGAGAAATCCGCGGACAAGTATGCGGTCAAGACGCAATTGAAAGAACTCGTGCAGTTCGACTTTCACAACTTGAAAACGGAGTTCTTGCCTCGCCGCAACGACATCATCCTCTGCCGCAATGTGATGATTTATTTCGATGAAGCCGAGCAAAAGCGCTTGATTGAAAAGTTTTGGCACTGCTTGAATCCCGCCGGATACCTCTTTGTTGGGCATGCGGAAAGCTTGTTCGGCCTGACTCAGAAATTCCACATGGTTCATGAGAACAACGGCACTGCTTACCAGCGCAACGAGGTCCATACGTGAGTCGTCCCCCCGAGGATCGCGGCGGCGAGTTGCGCGCTCTCTTCTTCGAGAGCGCGAACGAACTGCTTCAGTCGCTCAACGAGGCAGGGCTCGAACTCGAGTCGCGCCCCGCTGATGAGGACGTGATTCGTCGTGTCCGTCGCGCCGTGCATACCTTGAAGGGCGATTCCGCGGCCTGCGGTTTTCACAAGCTAAGCGAGCTCGCGCACGAACTCGAGGATGTGCTCACTCCCCAGATTGCCCAGGCGCGTCGCGCCGATTTCGCGGAACTCGTCCTCACCGCGGCTGATAGTTTTGGGTCGATGCTCACCGCTTATCAACGGAAGGCCGAGCCGCCCGCTGTGGAAGCCCTCCATGCCATGATTCGGAAATTGCTGGACGAGCCCGTTTCCTCGAAGAGTGCTAGCTCGGCGGCGCCTCAATTGCCCGCGCAATTTGCCTGGACGGAATACGAACGCCTTATGATTTCGGAAGCCGTGCATCGCGGGGAGACCGTTTACAATGTCGCCCTTCGTATTGATCCCAACAGTGGGATGCGCGCCGCTGCTTTCCAGCTCATTCGAAACGTTCTTCACGGCAGCGGTACCGTCATCGCTTTGCGGCCGGAGGACAATGTGGCCGCCGCAACTGTCGAAATTGTGGAGGCCGCCTTGGCAAGCTCCCAGCCGGAAGAAAGGCTTCTCCAGCGCTGCCGGATTCCCTCGATCGTTTCCCATGTCCGTCTTGAACGCGCCGCGACTGCGGAGACCCCGGAACATGAATTACTGGGCGATTTGTTGGAGGCGCAGGCGGCGAAATTTGTCGCCGGAGCTGCCGAGGCCAACGAAAGCGGCGCAGCAACCAATCCCAATACTTCCGGTTCTGCCGCCGCCGCGGTTGCCGAAAGCACGCTCCGCGTGGATGCCGCCCGCATCGATGCGGTCATGAACCTTGTCGGCGAATTGATCATCGGAAAGTCCATGCTCAATCGCGCGCTTACCGAGTTTGACCAGAAGCACGCCCGCGATCCCTTGCGCGCCAAACTTGCGGACGCCATGGCATTTCAGGCCCGCATCCTCGGTGAGCTTCATAAATGCGTTCTGAAAATCCGCATGGTGCCCGTCGAGCAACTCTTCCGGCGTTTCCCGCGTGTCGTTCGCGACGTTGCCAAGCAGTGTGGCAAGGATGTGGCCCTGGACCTTTCTGGCCAGAACACCGATCTCGACAAGGGCATTCTTGATGCTCTTGCCGAACCGCTGATGCATCTCGTCCGCAACGCCGTCGACCATGGTATCGAACCAGCCGACGAGCGCCTCACTGCCGGCAAGCCCGCACGTGGCACCGCGTATCTCAACGCATATCACCAGGGTACGCAGGTGGTCATCGAAGTCCGCGACGACGGCCGGGGTATCGACCCTGCTCAATTGCGCGCGCGCGCCGTTGAAAAAGGAGTCTTAAAACCCGACGAGGCGAAGCGTCTGACCGATCAGGAAACTCTCAACCTTATTTTCGAATCGGGATTCAGTACCGCTTCCGAAGTAACGGAAGTATCTGGTCGTGGCATCGGCATGGATGTCGTTCGAACCGTCCTGGACCGCATCAAGGGAACCGTTCACGTTTCTTCGCAAAAAGGGCGCGGCACAACGATTCAACTTCGTGCGCCGCTCACGCTCGCTAGCATTCAGACTTTGCTGTTTCGCGTCGGCGGCCGTCTTTTCGCTGTCCCGCTCTCTTCGGTTGTGGAAATCACTCGCATTATGGATCCCGAAATTCACCGCGTAGACCAGCGCGAAGTGCTGCGTCTTCGCGACCAGATTCTCACTCTCGTTCGGCTGGATCATCTTAGTCGTTTGCGCAGCATCGACACCCAGCCGGTTCGAAAGAAACACTTCGTCATCGTTATTGGCGCCGCGGAAAAGCGTTTTGGCCTCCTCGTGGATAGTCTTGTTGGAGAAGAAGAATTGGTGATCAAAGCCCTTCCCGGCGAAATCGTCTCCAGCGACCTGGTCAGCGGTGCGTCCATTCTCGGTGACGGAACGGTCGTTCTTATTTTGAATGTTTCCGCCGTCCTTTCGCGGCTCTCTCGCGCTGCCCCGCTAGGAGCGATTGCATGAGCGAGCGTATCCGCGTTCTCGTCGTCGATGATTCCGCTCTTATGCGGAAACTGATCCCCGCGATCCTCGCAAAATTGAAGAGCTGCAGCCGAATGTCGTCACGCTGGATCTGGAGATGCCGCGGATGGACGGCTTGGAGACCTTGCGCCTCATCATGCGACGCACACCTTTGCCGGTCATCCTCTTCAGCACTCATTCGAAAGAGGGCGGTTACGCCACGTTGAAAGCTCTCGCGTTCGGCGCCATCGATTTTCTCGCCAAGCCCAAAGATGCCGCTGCTGGGCGTCTGGACGAAATTGCCGACCAGCTAATTGCCAAAATCAAAGTCGCCAAGCGCGCTGTTGGCCGTAAACTTCCACCGGCAGTCATCGAAGAAGCAGCCGCGCCGAAAAAAGAAGCCCGCGCCCCGTTGCCTCCGCGCCGCGTCATCGCGATCGGAATTTCTACCGGCGGACCAAACGCATTGCAGTTTGTTTTGTCGCAAATCCCCGCGGATTTTCTTTCCACAATTTTGATTGTGCAGCACATGCCGGAAGGTTTTACCGAAATGTTCGCGAAGCGGCTCGACGAATGCTGCGCTCTTGACATTCACGAAGCACGGTCCGGCGACCTGCTCCTTGCTGGCCGCGTTCTGATTTGTCCGGGGAATCGCCACATGATGGTTCGCCGCATGCCCCGGAGAGATATGGTGGTGCTCTCCGACGGGGCGCCCGTAAACGGACATCGTCCATCCGCGGACGTGCTCTTCCATTCTGTGGCCCAGGAGTTTGGTCTCACTGCCGTGGGCGTATTGATGACCGGCATGGGGGATGATGGGGCCGCGGGGCTCGGCGCAATCAAGGCAGCGGGCGGAATGACCATCGCGCAGAGTGAAGACACCTGCGTCGTTAGTGGGATGCCGCGCGCCGCAATCCTCAAGGGATATGCGAACAAGATTATTCCGCTCGAAGGACTCAGCTCGTACTTGGTGAGCAATTACGGCGCGGAACGCGGCGCCACTGACAAAGCCGAGAAGAACGAGAAGCTTGAAAAGAACGACAAGAACGAAAGGACCCCCGTTTCTTCCCAGCGAGGGTGAACGCGAGCGTCGGAATAAGGAGAAGGCCATGAAACAATTTGCCGCTCTACTTCGGAAAGACAATCAGCCGGTTCGCTACCTCGTGGTGGACGACTCCGTCTTCGCGCGCAAGAATCTCATCAAAATGATTGAGATGTTCGGCGGCGAAGTGGCGGGGGAAGCCGGAGATGGCCTGACCGCCATCGCGGAATTGAACCGCATTAGTCCGGATATCGTGCTCATGGACATCACCATGCCGCAGATGGAAGGGATCGAGGCCGTGGAACGGATTGTGCGCCAGCATCCCAGCGCGCGCATCGTCATGGTCTCTTCGGTGGGATACCAGGAGAATATCCTGGCGGCCCTCCAGAAAGGCGCGAAGCACTTCGTGCAGAAGCCGGTGAAGCCGGAAGTGCTGTACGAAATTCTCCGGTACGTGCTCAGCGACGATCCCAACGCCGTTGGCGTGCCGGTGGCGATGGCAGGAGAACACCGCTCATGAGAATGGAACTGATCCAGCCGTTCATCAACGCCGCGGATGCGGTCTTCGCGGAGTCTCTGCAGGCGCCCACGAAAATCGTGGACTTGGAAATGGACCAAGAGGCATATCGTCGCAAGGGCGTTGCGGCGCTCATCGCCATCAAGGGAGACATTGAAGGGCGCGTGATTCTCGATCTGTCGCCGGAAGTGGCGGTGAAAGTGGCGAGCCAACTCGCGGGCGTGGAAGTTGAAGCGAGCGAGCAAGTGGTGCGGGAAACGGTTTGCGAGATGGCAAATATGGTCATCGGCAATTCGGTGACGCTGCTGAACGATCAGGGATTTCACTTTAAAGTGTTTCCGCCGGAAATTCACATGGACGAAACGGGGCTGGCGGGCAGCGCCGATACGGAAGCGCTGGTGATTTGCATCGAGACGCCGTGCGGAGAGATCTACCTGAACATTGCGATGCACTATCTGCATCGGCGCCGGCAAGAGCGCAACGCGGTTCCGGCTTTGGATTGAAGGAACCAAACAACGAGGTAGCGAAGTAACGGGGGCAATGAGGCTGGGAAGTAGCGACGCTAAGTGCGAGGTTTGAGCTATTAGTTGTGAGTGACAGAAAAAGACGGCGCCTTGGTGATGGTTACGGGCCGATGAGGCCGCTTTGACCTGAGCGTTGGGTAAGTGCTAGTCGTTCAGCAGGATAGCCCGGTAGCTAAAGTTCTTCTTTAGAAGCATCGTTGTCCCCTCTACACCCCCCGAAAATGGATCGTTTTCAAAAGAAAGAAGTTGCGGGAAGGGCATTTTGCAAGGCCGTAGAAAGAAAGAACGAGGGTGACAGTGGTAAGGAGCGGGCAGAATGGGAATCGTTGGTATACACCCGGCAATTCTCGTAAGAGACCTCATGCACCTTCGGCGCACCACCTGGGATGAAGAGAGATCCTTCGGCTCACGATGTTTGCTCAGGATGATCTCATCGCTTGGTCAGTTCGAAGGTTGAAGTTCAGGGATGGGGGATCCAGGCGAGAAGGCAGAAAATCTTGAGAAAAGAAGGATGCGGAAGGAGGATGAAGGAAAAATAAAAACTCTGAGGACTCCTCGCGCGCACCGTACTTTGAACCACGCTACTATGCCGCAGAGGTGATTTTCTCGAGGTGAATTGTCTTCGTGGCAGAATCGAATTGGCCGGCCAGCACCCCATGCGCGGCAGCGAACTGCCTAACGGCTTCAGGGTTTTCGACAATCCAGACTGCCTGATTATCGTCTGCTACAAAACGGCTCGTTGCGGTTTCCATGCCGGATGCCCAACAGAAGCACCTTCGCGCCAGCATTTCTGCACAGAATCTGCGCGGCCGGGCTTCGCGTGTTTGGCAACACAACCCTCATCGCTGATCCAACCGGACCGAGGCGCATTTTCTAGACCGCAACCAAGCAAGAAAACCAAAATGATTCTGCCTCTGGTTATATTTTCGTCCTCCTGCCTCCACAACCCGCCTTCACGCCTGCCCCATCGGCCCGCGTCTTGACCAAGTCAACTCCTGCCGAAGGCCGCAGGAGAAAAAATGTAACCTTCTGCGGTTCCCATCAGTACTACCCATTGGAAGCCTAGCATGAAGCGCAAGGGCAACTGCAAGCACTTGCTGACCTCTAGAGAGGCCAAGCCATGAAAACGCTATTGATCGCGGTTCGCGCCGCAATCTTTGGGACCGGATTCATTCTTCTGTGGGGCTGGGTCGCGCTAAGCCTGCACCACCGCTACGACACCATTCTTGGCTTTGCGTTGTCCAGCGGGATGCGCGCTTTGGGCATCGTCCTGATGGCTGCAGGTGGAACTCTCGCATTCGCCTGCGTGGCGACGTTCGTCACCCGCGGGGAAGGCACGCCGGCGCCATTCGACCCGCCGCGCAAGTTCGTTGCCGCCGGTCCGTACCAGTTCGTGCGCAATCCGATGTATACCGGTGGTTTCATCGTGCTCTTTGGCTTCGGCCTGTACGAACAGTCGCCCACAATTCTGCTCTTCACTCTGCCGTGGCTTCTATTCGCCCATCTCTTTGTCATCCTGTACGAAGAGCCTCATCTCCGGGCCACGTTTGGCACTCCCTACGAGGCTTATTGCCACTCCGTGCATCGCTGGTTGCCGCGCCGCTTCCCCGCGCCGTAACTCACGCCTCGGGGGATGACCATGTGCCGGTAGAGTATACCCAGGTCTGCGCCGACCGGTCGGGGATGCGGAGCCCTGACGGATCTTCCTTGGCGATTCGGTCGCGATTTTGCTGCTAACTTTCTGATGTCGCAGCTTTTGTTGTTCTCCGCGGAGCGGAGAGTGCCTGCCTACAGGGCGGCGGGAAGCGAGAGGCCCAAGGCCGCCAGGATTTGCTGCTGATTGGCCCTGGGCTGCGGGAGTTTCGTCACGGTCGTTTTCTCGTCGATCTTGTACTGCAACAGGCACAGGCTGCCGAGCGCCTTCAGCGCATCCGGCAAGGTGATCGCGTGCGGGTTGCTGTCCGTGGTGCCGAATTTCTCTCGCAGCCGCCGCTCCATCTCCCGGCTCAGCTTCAGTGCCAGCAAGCAGCAGAAGACGTGGCCGCGCGTGCGACTCTCCTTGCGCACAAACACCGGTCGCACTTCTAGCAATCCCGTCTTCAGGGCGCGAAAATCGCGTTCCACCTTTTGCAGGCTCATGTAGCTGTCATGTACCTCTTGCGCACTCATGCTTGGTTTCAAAACGTCCGTGGTCA
>QHZC01000136.1 GCA_003224515.1 Acidobacteriota bacterium | reverse complement strand
TGGAGAGCACGGGGGTCTATTGGAAGCCGGTCTACACCATCCTGGAAGGAGCGCTGGAGATCGTGGTAGCCAACGCACAACACGTCAAGAAGGTTCCGGGTCGCAAGACCGACGTGAAGGACGCGGAATGGATCGCGGATTTGCTCTGCCACGGGTTGCTCCGCTCTAGCTTCGTTCCGCCTAAGCCCATCCGCGAACTCCGCGACTTGACGCGCTATCGGCGCAAGCTAGTGGAAAGCCAGGCAGCGGAGCGCAACCGTCTGCTGAAGCTGTTGGAGACCGCCAACATCAAGCTGGCCAGCGTGGCCACGGACGTATTTGGAATGTCTGGCCGGTTGATGCTGCGTGCGCTGGTGGAAGGCAAAGCGACCCCACAAGAAATGGCCGAGCTAGCCAAAGGGAAGTTGCGTAAGAAGATTCCCGAACTAGAACCAGCTTTGGAAGGAAAAGTAGAAGAACACCATCGATTCCTACTGCGGTTGCAACTCGATCGACTCGAGGCGGCAGAAAAGGATCTGGCCGTTCTGGAGCAACGCATCCAGGAGAAGCTGAAGGCGTATGAGGCGCAACTCACCTTGTTGGATGAGATCCCCGGTGTGGACTGGACGCTGGCTGCAGGGATCATCGCTGAGATGGGCGTGGACATGAGCGTGTTCGGGAGTGTTTCGCAGTTGGCTTCTTGGGCGGGCGTGTGTCCGGGCAACAACGAATCCGCCGGCAAGCGCAAGAGCAGCCGCATTCCCAAGGGCAATGTGTACTTGAAGACGGCCTTAGTGGAGGCTGCCAACTCGGCCGCCAAAGCCAAGGGCACTTACCTCAGGGACAAATTCTACCGTCTCAAAGCTCGGCGCGGATACAAGCGGGCCGCGGTGGCGGTGGCCCACAAAATCTTGGTGGCCATCTATTACATGCTTTCGCACCGAGTTTGCTACAACGAACTGGGGGATGCGTACCTGGACAAACGGAACAAACACCAACTCACGCGAAACCTGATTCTTCGCCTGGAGCGTCTAGGCTACAGCGTCACGCTGGAACAGAAAGCAGCATAAACTCAGCTCAATCAACGACCCTCCAGAGTAATTTTCATGACAGTGAATAGGGTTGGTTAGTTTGTGCGGCCGGGCGATCCCTGACCGCGCCCGCGGGGGGTGTTTTTCGCAAATAGCGTGCAATCGCTTGAAAATAAAAGAGTTGAGTATTCGGTGAGTGAAAAGAGGGTACAAGACTGTGAAGAAACAGAGGTTAGAGGTTGGGCGAGCGGAGTGCTAGGAGTTCCAGAAGCGGCTCGGTAGTAGTTCAAATGGATGTGGCATCGAGACACAGCGGAGTTCAAGTTGGTCGATGAAAGACCTGTGGAAAAGTCTTGATGAAGGTTGCAATACCGGCGAGGAAGAGTCACACCCGCACCCTTGGAACCCGAAGGGTGCGGCACCCAACTCGACATAGCATGGTGCGTTATCCGCTCCATGTGGGGAGCTCGAGGGCACGCTCGTAGGCGGCGCGGGTGTGTACCGGTTCGCCGTGCGAGACGATCACACGCTCGAACGGAAGCTCAAGCAGCGCGCGCAGCGCAGGCAATGCCCGCTCCTCATGGCACGGCGACGCCCAGACACGCAACTCGCCTCGCGGCGCAGTCAGCGCGTCGGCGAAAACGAGGGTACGCTGGTCAGGCAACCACAGAGGCGTCTCAAGGCGGCCCCGTCCGTCGTAGAGGGCCATGATCCCTCCCGGAAGCTGGCTGCCGGGCTCGATCCACTCCAGCTTGGTCTCGGGTATGTCCTCGGGAAAGAAGACCCGCGGGCCGAAGGCGCGGGCACCATAGCGGCGCACGAACAGATCGACGTCCCGAACGTGATCCGGCTTGAGAACGACGACCGCGGTCGGCGGGCGCGTGTCGAGCCGCTTCCACACTTCGGCCGCAGTGGCGGGCGCAGCAAGTGGATCCAGAACCAGTGTCTCGCCCCCCGACTCGACGCACGTCGATGCCACGAGCGGCTCCCAGCCCTGTCCCGGCTTCCAGTGAGGATGTTCGAGGCGCCATATCCACAACCCCGGCGCCACATCCCGGAGCTCCACCTGAGATTGCGGGTCCTGCGTCATCTGGCATGCCTCTTTACAAATCTCGCGCAACCTGTCGCTTGCCACGAGGATAGGACGATCCCCGGCCAGAAATTAGGGACCACCTCGGGCTTCGCCAGGTGCGACGACGGAAGGAATTTTACCGGCCATCTTCCGAACCTTCAACCTGCGCGGCCTAACACTCTTTGCCGCGTGCCGCACGATTTGGGATTAAGCATGCCGCTTTTGCTCTTTTCTAGATACATGGGAGAATTGCATCTCCAACATGAACCGGCCGAAGAACTTCCGCGTCTACTTCCTGCTGGCCGCGCTTGCCATCGGGGGAATTGTCCTGCTTCTCCGCGAGCATCGACCCTCGTTCCTGCGCCCGGACCTGCATCTTTCTGCCTACGTCACCACGGCCGACGGCAACGTCACCGCGGTCGATCTCGTGAAGCTCAAAGCGGTCGCGCGCATCGCTGTCGGTCCGGGACTCTCCGGGATGCACGAGCATCCCACGCGCCCCGAGGTTTTTGGCGTCAGCACGACGGGCGGTTACGTTTGGATCCTCGATCCGCGCAGCAACCAAGTAACGGCGCGTATTGCGGTGGGGCCGCTTCCCTACGCGCTCGATTTTTCGACCGATGGCAACCGCATCTACACGACGGCAGCCGGGAACAACACGCTCGTCGCCATTGACGTTAAATCGCGCGGCGTGGTGGGACGGGCGGCCACCGGGCGCGAACCCGTCCTCGCGCGCGTCACGCCGGACGGCATGACCGTGCTCGTGGCGAATCGCCACGACAACTCTCTTGGCATTCATGACGCAGCCACTCTCGCCCTGCGCGGCACTGTTTCCGTCGTCGCGCAGCCGGAAGACGTTGCGGTGCTGCCGGACAGTTCGATGGCATTTGTGCGGAGCCGTTCCGAGCAGCGCATCTCCGTCGTCGACCTGCGCCGCGGCGTTCTGGTAACTCATCTGGAGCTGGCCGGCAAGCCCACGGACATGCTGCTGAAGCCCGATGGTGGCGAACTCTACGTGATTTCGCCGGAGGCGCACGGTCTCCAGGCCATCAACACTTCAACTCATGAGGTGGGCGACTACATGGTCCTCGGGTCGGCCCCCACTCGCGGCGTCCTGAACAGTGATGCAAGCCTGCTGTATGTTTCGGACACGGCTGGGGACCGCGTCACCCCTGTCGATATTTTCAACCGCCGCATCGTTCGCGATCCGGGAAAAGGGTTCCCGGTTCCGGCGGGGGATGCTCCCGCGGCGTTGCGATTCGATCCCGCGGAGAACTTGCTGCTGGTGGTGAGCCAGGGCTCGGGGGATCTGGCGGTCATCCGTGTGAGGACCAACTTCCTGCTGACGCTGATCCCGGTGGGGGATCATCCGCAGGAGCTGGCAGTGAAATTGTTTTAGGAGGTTGCTGAAAAAGCCGATTTGGGACAATTGGTAGGGTCCGATGAGTTTCGAATTGGACTGACGACACTGTCTTTATCAGAAGTCCCGCACCTACAAGAGCCGGGCTGAAGCTCGCCGCTACGGTTCTGGTGGCTGGGCGCGATTCTACTCCGGCGGCCAGGCGGAATTCTCTTCGCCAAGGTTCACGTCCAGAAATCCCTCGGCGGGCAGGACATCCACGGGCAATCCTCCGTGCCACAGCGCAACGCCGAGCCTCAGCTTACTCTGGCCTTTGAAGTTGATCAGGTCCTTGTGGATAGCCACTTCCAGAACCCGCTCAAACGCCGCTTCCGCGACGAGTTTCGGATTCAGCAGGCACACGAGGTCCTTTTCGACGGCGAACCCTTGGACGTGGCCTCGCTCCAGATTCACGACCAGGGTCACTTCTTCCTCGCCGCCGATGGTGATGCGAAACTCCGGGTCCTCCAGTTCACCGAGCGCCTCGGCGAAGGGATCGATGCGCACGCAGAAGCGCCGCTCTTCGAATCCGTAGCGCAATTCGTGCAGATAGAAGACGCGCCCGTGCATGGACCCGCCGCGCCGCTCCGGGGAATACAATCCCGCCCCCAGCCATTCGAAATACGACGTGTCTCTTCCGTCGACGGTGACGTTCAGCAAACTGGTTGGCGCGAGTTGCAGCGCGTGCTCGGGTCTACGCTTGATGGGCTTCGCTAATTCCTCCGGCGCCACCTGTCCAAGCGCCAGGTAGATGGCCGTCAGGTGCTTTCGATACAGCGCGTCGAATTCCGCATCGTTGGCGGTGCTGTGCTCCGGCCCGAACCACCAGCACCAGTCGCTCCCCTCCGCCGCCAGCAGCGATTCGCGCGCTTCCTTGAGCGCGGTTTCGGTGGGGGCATCCGCTCTTCCCTGCTTGCGCGCTTCGAACGCGCGAGCATAGGCTTCGCGCGCGTCCCAAAGTAATTCCCAGGCCGCGACATCTTCGGCGTGGCCGATCCACACGTCGAAATTTGCATTGATCCACGATGCGGGGAAAATTCCGGTGATGGTTGGAATTTCGCCTGCGGCGGAAATGGCTTCGCTCGCAGTCAGGGCGCGGAAATCCTGATCGCCCTGAATGCGACCGTAAAACTCGCGGAGGAATGCGCGCCCGTTTCCCCGGTAGTATTCCCAGGCATTTTCGCCGTCGAGGAAAAGACAAATCGTCAGGGGCTGTTCGCCCTGCACGGTTTCTCCGAGATGGCGCATTCGACTGTGGAGATCCTCGGCGGCGGCTTTCGCGTCCATGCGGCTGTAAACGAAACCGACAAGATCGGACAAATGGTGATCGCGAAACAATCCGGTGATGCTGTTCGGAGTAAATTGCACGCGCCACGGTTTGTAGAGACGATCGGCATTGGCCGGAATGCCATTTCCGTCGCGGAAGAATGCCACGTTCAGCGTGCGGCCGAGGACCCCTTCGTCCGTTCCGAACCACTGAAATCCTTCTTCTGCGGCAATCGTCAGCGCCTGGTCCGATACCGAGCCTTCGGAGGGCCACACGCCGGCGGGGTTCGCGCCAAAAACTCTTAGGTGATACTCGCGGGAAAGCCGCAATTGTTCGCGTGCATCTTCCGGTCGCCGGTAAGCGCGGCGCGGAAGAGGCGTCGCCGGATTGGCCACGCGCGCGATATCGGAGTCGCAGATCAGGGGAAGGATGGGATGATAGAACGGAGTCGTGCTGATCTCGATCTGGGCACGCTGCGCCGCGTCCCGATAAGCCGGGAGCACCAGGGCTAAGAATTCGAGCTGTTTTTCCCGCAGCGCGGATTTGTCTTTTTCGGTGTAGTCCTTCCCTTTTGTGGCCAGACGGCTGACAACATCATCGGTTTGGAACCAGGACTCTTCCATCCATGCCAGCTGCGAGAGGAGTTGCAGGTCGCGCCAATCGCGCACGGTGAAAGAGACCAGCGCCTGCGCACCGCCGGCGGGACGCGACCATTCGAATAATTCGACGAAGCGCGGCCAGCGCGACATGAGCCGCTCGTGATTCACCTGAAACGCGCGCGCGATGATTTCGGCTTTGTCTTGGCGGGTCAGTTCTTCGGCATTTTTGAATGCCAGCGAAAACCACGGCTCGCTGAAACTGCCGCCGGCGTACTCCTCGAGCTGCATGCCGAGGGAAGGCACGACGTTGAAGGTTCAGGGCGTGCAGGCGCGTCCAGGGGAGGACATAGCGTCCGCTTTCAGGGTCGCGGTACTGCGGCTGATGCATGTGCCACAAGACAACCAGATGAACCCGCTTCATTTGCTTGCGTTTCTCCCGTGCTAGATCCGTGACCGGAGGGTGTCCGGTTGGCAGTTGAAGGTCGAAGCGGCAGTTCAGGCCCGATTCGATAGACTATAGCCCGCCAATTCTGTCCTAGAAAAAAACCCTGTAAAAACTATCATGTATTCGACGGTAAAAGAAACGGGGCCGAGCATGCCGTGGCGAGGTTTCGCAGTGCCGATAGGCAGAATTTGTATGGCTCCTTTGCGGCAGGAGGAATTGCGGGTAATGCAACCAGGACAGAATTTTACACCAGCAGGTTTAACTGGTTCGCAATGTTCTTTTACGCGGGCTCTTTCGCCGACGCGGCTGCACAAACGCTACGCCATCTCGAGCCTATTTTCATCCTTCGTTGGCTCTCTGAGAGCCATGACTTACTCATATCGCAGCGCAACCAGTGGATCGACGCTCGCAGCGCGGCGCGCCGGAACCCAGCAAGCCAGCAGCCCGGTGATAATAAGCAGGGTGGGAACACACGTCAGCGTCCATGGGTCGTACGGAGACACTCCCCAAAGCTGTGTGGCGATGACTCGCCCGAGCGCCAGGCTAGCGATCAGGCCAAGTCCCACGCCGATCGCCACCAAGCGAAGCCCCATTCGCACCACTAACCTAAGGACATCCGGGCTTTCCGCTCCCAGTGCCATACGTATGCCGATCTCGTGCGTTCTGCACGCGGTCGTATAGGCAAGCACACTATAAACGCCAAGTGTTACCAGCACCAGGCCAATTGAGCCGAAGATTGTCATCAGCATGAACCCGAATCGCGGTCCGGCGTAGGAAAACTGGCTGATGTAACCCTCGAGTGTCCCGGTCAGAGTCACGGCCACGTTCCGATCCGTCGACCAGATCTCCTGCTGAACCGCGTTCATCATCGTCATCGGATCTTTCGCCGTGCGCACCAGAATTCCGCGGAACGCCGAACCTGTCACCGTATACGGTATCCAAATCTCCGGCTCGACCGGGTCTTGCAAGCCACGGTTCTTTGCGTCCGCCACGAGTCCGATGATTTCAAACATAGGCTCTTTCACGGGATCTTCAAACTCCGCAAGTTGCGCGATTCTTACCTGCTTCCCGATCGGATTTTCATTCGCCAAATACTTTTTCACAAACGTCCGGTTCACAATCGCAAGCTTGCGCGCCCCATTCACTTCCGCTTCGGTGAACGCTCTTCCGTCCACGAACTGGATTTTCAGCACTGGAAAATATCCCTGGCTGACAAGCTGAAACATCGCATTCCATTTTTCCGCGTGCGTCTTGCCGGGAATCTCGACGTCGCTCGGAATGCCTCCGTACGGTGGCAGCGTGCTGGTTTCCGTAGCTTCCAGGACACCGGGCAATGCTTTCAACCGCTGCAGCAGCGGCGTCTGGGCACAATTTGTCGGAAGCCGTATGATGAACCGACAATTGCTTCACATGCTTTTGTCAAACGCTTGAGAAGTTATTTAGATGAAATCCGCTCCTGTAATAAGTTACCGGCAGGACCGCGATCCCACTGATGCATCGTAGGGAAACATTGGGAAGGAATGGGCTTGGCTCAAGCCCGGCTTTTACAAAGTTTTTGCTGGTTCGGGATTGCGGGGCCGATTGGGCTTGATGCCAAACTGCTTGGAGCCCCAATCGCGCAGGTCTTGGAGGAGCGGGATCATGGTTTGGCCGGAGGAGTTCCCGTGAATAGGTGACCTTGGGCGGCGAGGAGCGCAATTCACGGAGCTGCGCGGTGAGAACTTTTTCGCTGACGCCTCGTAGAAGATTGCGGAGTTCCGCGAAGCGGGCTAAAAGAGAGGCGCCAGACCGCCTGGACTTTCCACTTGCCGCTCAGGACATTGATGGTCGCCTGAACTGCACAGCCGTGGCGAACCTTCATCGGAGGACTGCGGGCTTACAAATTTGTGCCTACTTCACCGCGGCACAGGGCCGTTATACCATGCCCTTGAAGTATTCGGCTCGCTTGAGGCAGCCTGAATTCGGCCGGCCTCCGCGAGCCGCACAGAACGGGAGCGAAAAAATGATTCTTATCACTGGTGCCAGCGGGAGTGTTGGCAAAGCGGTTTTGCAGGAAGCGAGCCGGAAGGAGTCCAGAGTCCGCGCCATGTATAGGTCAAAGGAGGAGGCCGCCAAGGCCCCCTCGGGATGCGCGGCCATGCTGGCGGACTATTCGGACAAGCAGAGTCTCGGCAAGGCTCTGAACGGAGTGACTTCCGTGTTTGTTGTGTGTTCTCCGATTCCTCAACTCGTCGAGTTGGAGAGCAATGTACTGGATGTTTGTGAGGAATCCGGGGTGAGGCACGTGGTGCTTAATTCAGCGCTCGGGGCAGGAGATTATCCCAAGTCATTTCCGGGCTGGCACCGCAAGGTGGAGGACAAGCTCAAGGCGACAGGAATGAGCTACACGATCCTGCGGCCCAATGGCTTTCTGATGAACATCGTTGCCTACAATGCTCCTAGTATCCGGGCGCAGGGCGCGTTTTACGCCGCGATGGGAGACGCGAAGGTCAGCTATCTGGACGTTAGTGACATCGCCGTTGTCGCTGTCAAAGCGCTTCAGGGAGGCGCCCACTCCGGGAAGACCTATGAATTGAATGGGCCGGAAGCCATATCGAACCGAGAACTGGCGAAGCGAATTTCCAAGGTTGCGGGGCGCACCGTGAATGACGTAGACATTCCGGAATCCGCGCAACGCGAGTCGATGCTCGGCCTGGGTATGCCGGAGTGGCAGGTGACGGCGCTCCTGGAGCTTCAGCAGTACTACAAGCAGGGTGGGGGTGCGAAGACGGATGGTCTGCTAAAAGCCTTGATCGGACGCGAGCCCGTGACGCTCGACCAATACCTGACGGCCAATGCCCGGGAATTCCGAGATCAGGCTGCGTCGGCTTAAACTAGGGATAGGCACAATGAGCACATCAGGGGAACGAGCGGAAGTTAAAAATCCCAAGACGGACGTGACTCATGCGGAGATGAAGGAATTTCACCCCCAATCATTTTGAGGAATTCGTGAACTGCAAGAACCTTTCGGTGAAGTGAATTTCCCGTCCGGATTTGTGGATCGCGGGGCCGACGTGCCGCCCGGGCGGCCTCCGGGCGCAGCGGGGGCGATACAGTATGTCGGCGCGGCGCTTAAAAAAGTTCCCGATTCGCGGGTGGGCATCGAAGACCTGATCGCCGAAGACGACAAAGTAGTGATGCGCAACCATTGGGCAGACACCGATGCCGCATC
>QHZC01000659.1 GCA_003224515.1 Acidobacteriota bacterium | reverse complement strand
TCAAACAGCTTGTTCGCTACGCACACTCCAACAACTTGTGGATTCGCTTTTACACCCTCGATGGGGCCACCAAACAGGAGCTCAGTTGCAACGGCTGGTTCAGCTCCTACAACTTTGGTTCAAAGGAAGCGGTTCGGAAACGCTGGGAGGCCGCAGCCAGAGCGGGCGTGGATTACATCGCGTCGGATCAATACGAAGAAGTCGGCGCCTTCCTCAAATCCCTCAGGCCGAACCGCCACGACAAAACCGAATCTCATCAAGGCAAGGCCAGGACGAATCCATCCGAGAAACGTTCGCTCCGCAGCCAGATAATCGCGTAGGTCAGCGCTGCATCCACTTTCTGACGGCTCATCCATTTGGCTGTCTCCATAACAGGGATTTGGAGCAACCCGTCGGTTTTTCGATGGCGACCCCGCAGGAGGTAACCCAGGTCACCTCTCGCCGTCACGTGTGGTCGGCCATGACATTTCGCATGGCTAAATACTGGCAGCCGGAGAGAATGTCTACGGCAGCTACGCCGCCGCTGTGGTCCCTACGCCTTTCGGGAACGCGAGCAATTCGGCGTTGACCTGATCCTTTAACGTCGAGCTCTCATGCAAGTGCGCGATCACGTGAGCGGGCGAATAGAAGTGGTTTGAGAATTGGGTAGTTGCGGGCAAGCGTCTAAGAGTGGCTGCGGGCCCGTTTGTGTGCTTGTCGAATTGTGCAGACTTTCCTAGTGCTTACATACAATACATCGGCAATTGTCCTCCTATGGTACAGGAGGAACCCTCATATATCTAGGTGGCCTTGAAAAGGCAAAAAGTAAGAAACAGTCTTCGATTTTCTTGAGTCTAGTACCGAAAACCCGAAAATCACGGGCCAGCCGCCCGGCGGCCGGTAAAATCTGTGAAGAAGCGGCTGGCAGAGGTTATTGCTCGACAATCCAGATACGCGTCGTGGTACTGGGAGAAGGGGTAGGGTTGTCGTAGATTGTGACAACGTCCGCGTACCCCTTTGAATAGTACAGGTCGTCGGAAGGCCTGAAGTATGTACTTACGAAGATGGGCCTTGGCGCCGTGCTACCCTGCAAGCGGGTACCTACCAAGAACCAACCAAATGTAGGGTTGCCACCTGCCCCAAAGGCCGTCAGCACGTACCCTTGCGACGCCATGGTCTGAGCCACGCTGGCAACAGTATCCAGGGTCACGGACGCGACTGATGCCTCGTAGACCGAGCTCGTGTCGTTTACCCATCCGTATGAGAACACATAAGCAGTCGTCGAGGAATCGCGAGATAAAGCAGTAATCACCCGGCTCTTCAGGCCCTCGCTGGTGGCGAAGGCTTGAAGATCACTCACCTGCATGTGTTGGAGCAAAGGCTCGAAGCCTGTAGCCGACGGGTAGCTCACGTAGGCAATGGCGAACCCGTTGTTTGCAGGCTGAACGTCCAAAGACCTGATGACGAGGTTGTTTCCGCCTAGGTCGTAAGGGCCCTCCTTGAGATTCGGGAAATTGTTCAGGTCCGTAAGAACGCCGGTTACGTAGGTGACCGTAGTGTCCCGCCTCAACGCCGGCGGATACTGGTGAACGTTAAAGAACCAACTGCACCATGTGTACTGGTCGAGCGGATTATTGGTTGGCGGCGGCGTAACGCAGATTCCATTGCCGAGTTCCAGAGGAGACCCCCACTGTGCGCTGTCGGACTCGGCTCCGCCTCCATTCATGTTGATATTGAATGCGCTGACGGTGCTGATTCCGGCTCCCACTCCCTGAAAGCGGAAGTCGTTCGGGGAGGGGGACCACGCGGGGGAGGCAGTAACGGGCATAGGCCCAACTCGCGCAGCCCCTGGTAAGCAACGCACCGCATAGTGCTGCGAGCAAAAGAGTACGGTTCGCTCGGCTTCGAAGACGTTGGGAAATGTGACTCATGGTCTCGCCCTTGGATGAGGTGGTTCTCGTTGATTAGCCCCGTCCCCAACTGACGAGCGGGGCCCCTTGGGAAAAGGCGGAGACGCATCCCGGGGGCTGACCGGTTCGTGCTAGAGCTTTCTGGGTCGACAGCTCCTGGCCTGAGTTCGAAACACCGACCGTAGACGGCGGGACAATAGATAGAGGGAACTCAACAATCAATCGGGGAAAACCCCCAATTAGGAGGCAGGAAAACTCCCCAGGGCGAGCCCTAGCTGGCGACTCTCACTCGGGCTGATGCAACTGAGGGCAAGAAGGCAGGCTGTATCTAAGGTGGGTGACCTAGAATAAGCTCGCGAAGGGCAGAACATCCACGCTTCACAATTAGCCCGGCAGAGATTGGGCGATGGTGCCGTCGTTACGGCTCTCTCATACCTATTGCAGAAAGGTTCGAAAATCGTCTGCTAGGGCTCTAGATAGGCACCGATTCCACAGAGACAATAAAGTGGATGCCGTTTACGTGTTTTCCCTGCAAGTGGGTGTCGTTCGTGACAAAGAGGTCAACTCCGGCACTTGCAGCACAGGCCAGTTGCACCGCGTCCGGGGCGCGGAGTGACCGATCCAGACGCAGAGATGCATAAATCTTGGCCGCCTTAAGATCGAACGGGATCACCACGGCCGTC
>QHZC01000657.1 GCA_003224515.1 Acidobacteriota bacterium | reverse complement strand
CCGGTTGGGTCGGGCGAATTCAGCAGACCCTGGATTTCCTCCGCCGTCAGATGCCGGACCAGTTTTGACTCGGTTTTCTTGGCGGGAATCGCCAGGATGCGCCGGATCTGCTCGATCGCCGACGGGATGCGATATTCCAGGAAGTGCATGAAGGATTTGATCGCGGCCAGCCGGATGTTTCGAGAGCTTGCTCCATTGCCGCGTGTGGTTTCCAGATCGTTCAGGAAATCGAGCACGAGCGGCGCATCGATTTGCTCCACCGTCAACTGGGATGGCGCTGCCTGGAGGTGCTTGCTGGCGAAGGTTAAGAGCAACTGGAAGGCGTACGCATAGGAGTCACGTGTGTTCTCGCTTGCGCCTCGTTCGATGGGCAGTCGTTGCTCGAAGAAGGCAGTGAGGTGCGGCGCGAGCGGCGTGCTCGTCTTGGTTTGTGCGAGAGGGGACTTTTCACCTGCAGGACCTGGTGCTGGTCCGCGCCGGGATTTCTGGCTGGTTCCACGGCATCCACCGGGACACCCGGGATGGGTTCTCGACTGCCTCGACCGCGTGTTTTTGCGGTTTCCTGTCAGGGTCATGTTCGCCTTCCCATAGCAAATTCTTCTGCACGGTCGGCGATGTCCCGCATTAGCTCCGGCACCGCTTCCAAATACCAATACGTGTGGGCTACCTTGCTATGACCCAGATAGGTTGATAACGCCAGCATGTGTTTGGTGACGGCATCGCGGCCATCCGGGCAGGTTTCGAGAGCTCTGACGGTAAAGGTGTGCCTCAAGGAATGAGGAGTGGGTCGGACACCTCCGGGGCCGGGCGGCAGCCCGATTCGCTTCACCGCTTTGTGGAATGTCCCATCGACAGAGCTCAGCGAAAGCGGTTTTCTTCGCAGCGACACGAACACATGGTCGTCGAAGGGGACGTAGGGGCGTCGTTGCTGTAGATACCGTTCCAGTGCCGCCTGTGCCGTCTCCTGCAAGGGCACTAGGCGGCTCTTGCGGAATTTGGTGCGTCGAATGACCAGACCATCTGGCGTGATGTCGTCCAATCGCAGACGGGTCGCTTCGGACACGCGCAGTCCCGTGCAGGCCAGCAGGGAGAAGAGCGTGCTGTAAGTCGCTCGGGCAAGCCGAGGCCGCACTCGCAAGGCCGCCTTGATGAGTTGCCGGATCTGCTCTGCTGTCAGAATGTACGGGGTTCGTCGTGGCGGCCTCTCAGCGCCGAAAACCGCCGGCGGCACCTCGTGGCGTTTGTCCTCGGCGCGAAGATAGCGGGCGAATCGGATGATGATCCCGAGCCTGCGAGCGCGCTGCGGAACCGCTTGTGCCAATCCCGCCCATTCGATCGCAGTCTTGGCTGAAATGTGGCGCTGCTGTCTCGCCTCCGAGAACGCCGCAAAGTTCTTCAAGAAAGAACCTTCGCACCTCAACTCGAAACCAACTGCCCGGCGAACAGCCAGATAAGTCTCGACAGCTCGGGTCAACATGGCTATACCTCCGGCCAGGGTTGGGCAATTTGCCGCAAAGACGGGATATCCACTTTGGCGTAGATCTGAGTAGTTTCGATAGAGCTGTGGCGCAGGATGGTGGCGATGTCTTGCAGCGATGAACCTTGCCGCAGCATGGATGTCGCGAGGGAATGTCGCAGCAAATGCGCGGCCCCTCGACTGGGGCGCACCACACCCGCGCGGCTCAACGCCCTGTCGGCGATATCCGAGACGGCACGATACGAGGCAAAGGGACGAAGGGGTGCACGGGCGGAAACAAAAACCGTATCGGCGTTGGTCCGTGGTCGGCCTTTTTTTAGGTAAGCCACGATCGCCTGACCCACTTCCTGGGTCAGCGGCAGCCGCGCCTGGCGATGCCCCTTACCGCAGACCTGAATCGAGGCGTCCTTCCAGTCGATGTCAGTCAGGCGGAGATGTGCGACATCGCCCGCCCGAGGACCCAAACGGGCCAGCAGCAGCAAGATCGCCCGATCCCGCCGGCCGACGGCTGAGGCTCGATCACAGGAAGCGATCAGACGTTCCACGTCTTTTCCTGGAAGATAGCGCGGCAGAGAAGCCAGACGCCAATGAGCCACAGTGGGGATGGCGGCATCCAATCCCACGGCGCATTGGCCTTCGGCGATCAGGAAACGCAGAAACATGCGGACTACGGTGGCGCAGTTTTTAGCTGTTCCCCACCCGCAGGAACGACTTTTCTCAAGAACAAACGCTCGCAACCTGCGGGCATCAAACCGGCTTGGCTCCTCTTCCAGCCGCTGGAGCAACTCGCGAATGTAAATGCGATAACTACGCAGGGTCACATCACAGATACCCCGTTGTTGGCGCATCCACTGACAGAAAGCCAACAACAGGGCCGGATCGTGAACTGGGGGTTTGATCGATTTCTTGATGATGATCCGGGCCTCTCGCAGGTAGGCCAGGAACAGGCGCGCACCACGGACCACACTCAGCTGATCCCGATGGCCGTAGTGTGGGCAGTGGCATCGACTCAGGTGGCGCTCGAATCCCACCAGGGATTGTTCGTTCACCGACATGGTCTGCCGATGGGTCCAATAGAGAAAGTGCTCCGCCGCTCGAAGGTGTAGGCGAGCAGTCCTCGTTCTGTACCCGCTATCCGATAAAGCTTGAGCGAAGCTTTCCAACTCTGGCAGCATGGGCGAGCTTATAACCCAGCGGCAGGAGCAACACCAAAAGGATGTTGTTTGCAAGAATTCGGAGGCATAAGTGGTTGAACAGTAGGCAGTTGGCAGGGAGCCAAGGTGTTGTTTGCAAGATTCGCCAGCCGCCGCTTTTGGTCCCGTAAGCGCTGTTGCCGACGATTCCATTCCACCTGCCGAGGGTGGTTCTGACGGTATTTCTTCCAATAGCCTGGGTTCGCCTCGCGCCACTTTCGCGGACTCTCCAAGCAGACCTGCCGATACACCGGATCGGAAACCATCTTCTGCCGATGATAATCGGACCGGCGTTGGCTCTGGCATGCGGGCTGGTTGCAAACCTGTTGTTGAGGATGATAACGATTAGCCTGAAAACCTTGTCGACAGTAGCGGCAACGGTGATGCTTCATCAGGCGGCTCCGGAGGAGAATGGAAGGGGCTCATTCTCTCCGGAAGCACCATTAAACGCGGAGCAGCTACTCAGAGAATTCAGTGCCTATTGCGCTGTTGCCGTGCCTCCACCGATGTGGCCCCCTGTTTATCGCTGCCAGCCTTCGAAGGAGGGCATGACGTCCGAGTTCGAGCGGCGGGTCTGGAGTCGGCAAAGGCCCTACGATTATGCGGTGCAGTCTGATCTGCAAAATCAGCAGATCATCCAGCTGACAATCGGGATAGGCGGTTCCTCGGCTGCGTAGCTCCGCGTAACAATACACTCTGCATTACAGCCGGCCTCCACCACGCCGGTCGAAGTGCAGAAGCCTTGTTTGTGAAACTTTGGATAGCGCATGCGGTGTCGATTGTTCCAGATGTAGCGGACACATTCCCGTGCCTCTTTGTGTTGGCCGGCGTGGCCATGCAGCGCTTGCACCAGGGATTTCAGGCGGCCCTGATCGAGTTCATCATAGCGCGCCTGGATCCAGGGCTTGCCTTCTGGGCGGTCCCCGTAAATGACCTTTCCCACCTGACTGAGATGTTCTTTGGCATGAAAGCGGTCGAGAATCTGAGTGGCTTGCGGGAATAGTTCCCTAGCCGTGTTCCAAATCCAAGACGAACCATCGCCCAACACCGCCGGACGCTGAGCTTCGGTGAAACCACGGCGGCTGGCCTCGCGCTGTACGCGCGCCGCGAAGTCCGAGAGGTCGGGACTGGTATCCAGAGTAGCTGCGCTTTCAATCGCGGCCGAATAGGTGATCGATCCTGGGTCGCGCACGGGTTTGCCTTCCTTGTCGCGCGATTCTGCAGTCCAGATGGTGACGAGCTTGGCTTCGCGGGTTTGGGCTTCGGCATGGGGGTACATCAATACCTTCTGCACGGCTTTGCATCCTTTGCTGCACAGCGGGGCGAAACCCACATCCGAAGTCGTACAGCCATCGAATGGGCGGCCCAAGCACCATCAGAAGGCCAGCGTGCCAACCGTCTCGGGATACTCCGGCCGTTTGCTCGGTTTGCGCGTGCCGAAGACGCGGATCATGAGGTTCCGGCCGGGCGAGTGTTTCAGGCTCGCCGCGTCCATTATTGCCCTTTTATCTTCACCCCCGATCGATTGCATGAACTGTTGGTGCGTGCTTCGAAGTTGACTCCGGTTGGATCAATCCGGCCATGGACCTTTACGACGCTGTTCTCCGTGCTGGCTGTCACTGGCCTGCGCATTTCCGAGGCGTTGAATCTTCGTCTTCATGACATCACTGAAGACGGGCTCGTAATTCGGGAAACCAAGTTTCGGAAAAGTCGCCTCGTGCCTTTGCATCCAACGACGATGCTCGGCCTCAAGCGGTACTTGGAACATCGAGGAGCTGCAGACGACGACCACCTGTTCCTGTCCCTGCGTGGCCGTGGCATTCGGTATTCCGGCGTCGTCGCTGTATTCCTGCGCTTGGTGCGAGCGATGGGAATCCACCCCGGCCCGGGTCAGCGCGGGCCGCGCGTCCATGACCTACGCCACGGATTTGCCATACGAGTTATCGAGTCTTGTCCCGGCGACCGAACAGTCGTGGATGCAAACATAGTGGCCTTAATGACGTACATGGGACACAGCCAAATTGACAGCACCTATTGGTACCTTCACGCCACTCCTCATATGTTGGCCCGGATTTCTGAGATGGCTGAAGCTTCGACCGAAGGAGGACGCTCATGACGCCTCTAGCTCCGTATATCACCGCTTTCCTACGCGAGCGCTTACCCGTTGATCGTCGTGCGAGCAAACATACCTGCGATACATATGCCCACGCCTTCCGCCTACTATTTCAGTTTGCTGCCGCGCGTCTGGCCACAACCCCGTCCCAGCTTCAGCTCGAACAAATTGATGCCGCAATGGTGCTTACGTTCTTGCAGCACATTGAGACCGAACGCAAGAACGGAGCCGTCACGAGGAATGCTCGGCTGGCCGCCATCAAATCGTTCATGCACTATATCGAATATCAAGTGCCGTCCGCGTTGGAGCAGGTGTGACAGATTCTGGCAATACCGATTAAAAAGACCGATCAAAAGCTGGTGGCCTATGTCACGCTCGAAGAAATGCAGGCCATACTGAACGTTCCCGACCCTCACACTCGCTGTGGAATCCGCGACCGAGCCATGCTGGATGTATGTTTTGTCGGAGGTCTTCGGGTCTCCGAGCTTGTTGGTCTGAGAGTCGATGACGTGACCTTTGATCAGCAGCCCTTCGTTCGGGTCATCGGGAAAGGCAGACGCGAGCGAATGCTGCCGCTTTGGAAGCGGACCGGTGCCAACATTCGCGCATGGCTTGCAATCCGTGGCGAAGCTGCCGTTCCAGAACTCTTTCTCAACGCCCGCGGGGGTGCCATGACCCGGACGGGATTCGAATACGTGCTCAAGAGACATGTATCGGCTGCAAAACTGAGTTGTCTGTCGCTGTCTCCAAAGCGCATTTCTCCGCACACCTTGAGGCACGGATGCGCGATGCTGCTGCTCAAGAAAACACACGACGTGCGAAAAGTCGCTCTTTGGCTTGGGCACAGCAGCGTGCAAACCACAGAGGAGTATCTTCGCGCCGATCCCACGGAAAAGCTCGAAGCTGTTAGCGCGCTCACTCCACCTTCCCTACGCAGAGGCAGGTTCAGTGCGCCGGACCAGCTTATTGCAATGCTGACGGGCGGAACCGGAGCCAAAGATTATGCAAAGCAGACGACAACCAAAGTCCCGTGGATAGGGCCCAGGAAGCGACTGACTGTGCATAACCAAGAACTAAGCTGACAACGGTTTATGCGCAGCTGCGCATAAACCGTCTGGTTCATTGAAAGGAACTTCTTGGCCGGCCGCACCTTCTCCAGTTGGCCAGACCTGAATGGCCAGGCTCGGCAGTGGTGCGAGCGCGTCAACTCCACCTATAAAAAACACATCCGTGCCGTTCCTCGTGAGTTGTTTGCCCTCGAGCAACGGCATCTGAAACCGCTGCCCGCCTGGATCCCCGAAGTCTATCGTTTGCACCAAAGGACGGTGGATGTTGAAGGCTATGTGGCCCTGCACAGCAACCGCTACTCAGTCCCGGTAGCCTGGATCGGTCGTCGCGTGGAGATTCGGGAAACCAAGGACAAGATCGAGATCCAACTCGATGCGCGTAACATCGTGATCCACGAGCGCATCCCCGCATCACGCTCGGCGCCCATCGCCCAACACGCGGACAAGGCCTCAAGCGCAGCGATGCTCACCCCGAAGAACAAGCCATCCTCCAAGCCGCGCCAGAGATAGCTGATTATGTCAGCGCTCTGAAACAACACAGTCACAAGTTGGTGGTGTTGGCCCTGCGTCAACTGCTCCGTCTCGTGCGGGAATATCCCCGGGAGCCTTTCTTAGCCGCCGTGCGAGAAGCCGCCCGCTATGGCCTCTACGACCTGGACCGCTTGGAACGGATGATTCTGCGTCGCGTGCAACGCGACTTTTTCCTGTTGGACGAGGAACCCGGCGATGAGTGAAGAAGTCGAGCAGTTGCTCAAGAACCTCAAACTCCGGCGCATGCTGGAAATCTATGAAGAACAGCTGCGCGCGGCCGAGAAACAGGACGTCACCTATTCCGAGTTCCTCACCCGCTTGCTGCGCGCGCAGTGGCACCACCGCCAGGAGACCGCCTTGGAGTATCGCATCCGTCGCGCCAACCTGCCCGAGCGCTGGTCGCTGGAAACCTTTCCCTTCGACCGCCAGCCCGGCGTCAGCCGCAAACAGATCCGTACCTTCGCCGAACTGGATTTCCTGGCCAAGGCGGAAAATTTAATTTTCATCGGCCCAACTGCGGTTGGCAAAACAGGCTTAGCGACCGGCCTGGTGTTGAAGGCCCTGGAAAATGGCTACCGTTGCCAGTTCATCCGCGCTCAGGACTTATTCGATGAGATGTATGCTTCTCTCGCCGACCGTTCCTCGCGCCAACTGGTAAAACGTCTGGCCCACCTGGATATCCTCTACATTGACGAGCTGGGATATTTAAATCTAAAGCCGGAACAGACGAACGTCTTCTTTAAACTGATGGAGGAGCGCTATCGTCGCCACTCGACAATCATTACAACGAATCTGATGTACGACGAATGGCCTAACTTCCTGGGCAACCGGCCCATGGCCGAAGCGCTCTTGAGTCGCCTCCGCCACTGCTGCCACACCATCCACATTCAAGGCCCTCCACTGCGCGATCCCCAAGGGTGAAGTCCACCACGAACAGGCCGTGCAGCGTCAAACTCGAATTCAACCAAGAGGAAATCGAGCTACCAAGAGACGAAGCTTCACTGAACTTCGTTTCGCTTCGTTCCCTCTGCGATTCTTTGGGACGGCGAGGGCTGTCAAGGGTCGAGATGAACGCCCTACGGGCGCCCTTGACAGCCCCTCGCCGCCTCTCAAGAGATGCGCGTTGTCTTTTTTCGCGGGACAATGCTGAACAATTTCAAACTGACTTCTGAATCGTGTTCCTGGTGGTGATCACTTCTCGGAAGCAGTACTGGGTAATTCCTGGTGAGCGCCGTCGCACGCACGCACCTTCGTTAAATCGCATCCAGGTACAAATACACGACCTTTTCTTCTGCCAGATCCCGCCCTTGCCAGCTGCGGTAGCTTTCTTCCAACCGCAACACCAACCGCGACACCGCGCTCTTACTCAACGCTGCGCCCGTCAGCAGCGGCTCCAGCGCCCCGCGAATCCGTCGCGTGTTCGACCCCGACAGATACACTCCCAGCACGCTCTGTTGGACCTCCCGGCTGCTCCTCCGGTACCGCGGCACCAGCTGACTCTGCCACTCGCGCTCGCTGCCATCGGCCTCCGCCAGCCGCGCCCGTGGCACCTCCAGCCGCACCGTGCCCGTGCGCAGGGTCAAGTTCCGGGGCTTCGATCCATGCCGGTAACCGGCCCGCTCCGCCACCCGCTGGCTGCGCCGCGCACCCAGCGCTGCTTCCACTTCCTCCTGCAAAACCATCTCGATGATCTCCCGCACCCGCTCGCGAATCGCTGCCTCCAACCCCTCTCGTAGAGAACCCTCTTGGCCCACTTCCATCGCAGTGCTACTCTTCGCCATGGCGTATCCTCCTGTGCCCTGAACCTCCCTTAAGAGATTCCGGGCTTTTTCCTTCAATGACTTCTCAGGAGAATACGCCTTCTACAGGAAGGGACCCCCAACCGCAGCAGCAGATAAGTCTAAGGAACTACAACGTGGTCCGACCGGACTTAGCGACGCGACCTTTTCAAGATAGGAGCCGAGTCAGGTCAGCGTGGGAAACCTGGTAGAAAAACTGGACAACAGTTTCCCATAACCCCGTCTCGGCGGGATGCAGAATACTTCCGCAGGTTTACGCAAACTTTTGCGCAAACTAAGGACCAGAAGACTGCACTTGTTCGGAAAACCCCACTTCGCCGACGTCGGCAACTGATTGAATCAACGCGTGCCAGATTTGGCTGTCTCGGGGTGAAACAGTAGTATTTGCAAGCTAACTCAGGTTTGCTCCATCGCAAAGACAGATCCATCCGTTCCGCTTATGGTTCCGTGACAGATATTTACGTCTAGTATCCAGGTTTAGCGAAGCCCTATGTTCTCCGAATTGGCAACGATGCTGGCGGCGCGGCGCACAAGAGCGGCAGTAAAAGCGACACTCGGGCTGTTGGTTGCCTCGGTGTCGATCGTACTTCTAGTAGCATTCATAATGGTTCCCGAGGTCGTCTGGTTCGCGGGGCTCTACAGTGCTCTTGCTTTTTGTGCGATCCCGATTTGGTTTCTGTTCTACTCTGGCGCAAGTTCACCTGCGGGAAGCGCGCGGAGTCAGCGGCGGGTATAGCGAACGGAAAAGTCAGTTAAGTTCTTCCTCGTGATTGTCACGATTCATTTCCCCCTAAGCGTGCTGGCGACGTGCTCAAGAGAGGAAGCTAATGCGGTTGCATCCCGACTTCGGTTTCGCAAGGGAAGTTTGTCCTTCATCAAAGACATCGCGGTTCTGGAATGCCATATTGTGAAACAATCATACTTCCCTCAGTAGTTATATCGAGCGCGAAGGGGCGTCTTAGGACGCCCCTCTTTTTTGTGTTGATTTCAAGAGCCAGTGCCGCAGGAGAAGCATGCCGGCGTCCGCCAAGTTGCCACGCGCGTAATCACGATCTTCCCGCCAACAATCTTCACAGTGCGCAGTACCAAGTCACATGCCCTAATGCCATTCAAGCCGTTATAGTTGATGCCCATCGCTTCGGTGGCGAAGTCCGGCCGTCCGATTTTGATAACGACATCGGCGATCTCCGGAAAGGCCCGCAATCGCTGTTCGATTCGCTTGCTGATCTCAACCGAGTCCGTCAGTGAAACTCCTGGTAGTTTACGCGTCTCAACGAGAATAGAGCCTTCATCTAGCCGCGGCATGAACTCCGTGCCAATAAAAAACAACGAGCCGACCGCCACCGCCAACAATACGGCTGCGGCCCCGACCGTCACGGCGCGGTGATCAATGGCCCATTCCAACTGCCGGACGTAGGCGTTGTTCAGCGCTTTCATCCAGGTTTGCTCATGGCCACGCCCAAGGCGGCGCAGAACTGCTTTGCGGAAACTGAGTGAGGCCAACATCGGAATCATGGTGAGCGCCAGAAGCAACGAGCCAAATAAGGCCGCGCATACTGTGGTGGCCATAGGGCGAAACATGCGTCCTTCGAGGCCCTGCAGAAACAAAATCGGTAAAGTAGACAGCGATGATAATTGCCACTGCGAAAGTCATAGGCCGAACCACTTCATAGGCAGCGCGGCGCACCGATTCCAGCGCTGACTCCTGGCCGTGGTTCTCTTCTAAACGATGAATCGAGTTTTCCATCATCACTACGGCCCCGTCGACAATCATGCCGAAGTCAATAGCTCCCAAACTCATCAGGTTGGCGCTGATGCCAAATACGCGCATGCCCAGGAAACTGATCAGCATTGAGAACGGGATAATCGAGGCAGTAATGAGGGCAGCGCGCAAATTGCCCAGGAAAATCAGAAGCACGACGGTGACAAGCACGAAACCTTCGAAAAGGTTCTTTTCAACCGTGTGAATGGTGCCATCGATAACGAAGGACTGATCGTAGAACGGGACTATCTTGACTCCGGGTGGCAAGCGAAGACTGGCAATTTTGTCCTTGGCCCGTTCGATCAGTCTTTTGCCGTTCTCACCCTTGAGCATGATGACCATGCCAGACACGGTCTCACCATTGCGAAGCGTGGCTCCCTGCGGAGGCGCCGCATCAATGCGCACGTCGGCGATATCGCGCCGGAGCACAGCAGTTCCATCTTTGGATGTGAGGACAATGTTGCCAAAGTCTTCGGTAGTGACCGCGCGGCCAGTGCCACGTATGGTGTATTGCTCGGACGCGTGTTCAATGTAACCACCGCCGAAGTTGGCATTGTTCTGTACGATTCGAGCTGCCACGTCATGCAACGTGAGCCCGTATTGCTGCAGCAGGGTGGGATCCACAATGATCTGATATTGCTTCGTCTGCCCTCCCCAGGCATTAATTTCGCTGACACCAGGAATGGTGCGGAGTTGTCCTTTGATGACCCGTTCGTGCAGGTCCTTCAATTCCATTGCACTCAAAGGCCCTGAAAGTGTGTACTGGTAGAGTTCTCCAAAAGCGGTAGAAGGCAAACCCAGAGATGGTTGCGTCCCTGGGGGCAGCAACGATGAAATTTGCTGCAACGCTCGCTGACCAGTT
The DNA here is from genome assembly GCA_003224515.1 of Acidobacteriota bacterium. Lineage (GTDB taxonomy): Bacteria > Acidobacteriota > Terriglobia > Acidiferrales > UBA7541 > Acidiferrum. The sequence continues at coordinate 3,575 of QHZC01000657.1, read as the reverse complement.
GTCTGGCGAAATACATCGGCACTGAATCGTCGAATACGACAGTGACCATGGAGAGGCCAAGCTTGGACAGGGAACGCACTTCTTCTTTATTCGGCAATCCGAGCATGGAGCGTTCGATCGGATAGGTCACAAGCTGTTCGATCTCGCTCGGCGGCAGAGACGGCGCCTCGGTAACCACAACGACTTGATTATTTGTGAGATCAGGGAAGGCCTCGACGGGAATGGTATAAAGGGCGTAGCCCCCAACCCCGAGCAAAACGACAATTCCCATCAGCACCAGCCAGCGATAGGCCAGCGTGAAGTCGATAACGCGATTGAGCATGACTATGGCTACTCGCTTTCCATGGTGGACTTCAGCAGTTGCGACTTCAAAACGAAGCTCCCCTGCACAACCACTTGCTCATCCGCTTTAAGCCCTTCCAAGATCGGGGTCTTTCCGCCAGTGGTTTCGCCTACCCGCACAGCGCGAATCGCGAAGCGGTTGGGTGCCGTCCGAACGAAGATTACGTCCTGATCATTGATCTGCTGGATGGCTTCGGAAGGCACGAGCAATCCGGGCTTGCTCTGATTGAGAGGAATTTCGGCGTTGGCAAGCATCTCTGGCTTGAGCCGGTTACCCGGATTGTTCAGCACGATTCGCACGTGCATTACGCGGGTCGCTTCGTCGAGTTCAAGGCCGAGATTCGTGACCTTGCCGGCGAAGCGCTCGTTTGGAATCCCCGCAAGCGTGACACCTGCCGCCTGACCGGCGTGCAGCTGCGCTAGTTTCTCCTGCCGGACCGACGCGAGCATCCAGACCTGCGAGAGATCGCCGATGACGAATGTGTCCGTGGCGGTCTGTACAGTTTTCCCCGGGGTGACGTGCTTCTCTATGATGTACCCGCTGGAAGGGGCCAGAATAGGTACGTCATCGGCAGTCTCATCGTGCTGGCCTGGAGGAGGGTCAGCTGGTACGCGGAGGTCGTCTTCGAGGAGATCTCGACCGCGGTCAACCTCTACCTGCGCGGCTCGCACGGCGGTCTGCGCGGCGAGCAAATCTTGTCGGGCCTGTTCGACTTGCTGCAGCGATGCTGCCTTAAGCGAAAGAAGCGTCTGGGCACGATCATAAGTCCGCTGGGCCAGCGCTTGCGCTGCTTGCAGGCGGGTAAGCTCGGCGCCCGCCTTTCGATATTGGGCGCGCGCCTCACGCACCTCATCGGCATGGTAGCGGGCGAGCACTTGGCCCTTCTCAACGTGATCACCCAAACCCACGTAGACGGCCATCACGATGCCGTCCGTGCGTACTCCTACGTGCCATGTTCTGTCGTCGGCAAGCACGATGCGACCTCCTACCCTCAGTACCTCCGGCGCGTTGCTGAGGGTAATAGTCTGGGTCTTGATCAAGCCTTCTGCCTGCTGCGCCGATGTAAGGGTGATCTCGTCCTTACTCTGTTGTGGGGTAGGCTCTGACGCGGAACGTCCAGAACTGCCATTGTTGCAAGACGCTGCTAGGCTAGAGTTTTGCACTTTTTGATCTGGATTTGGCAAGGAAATCCCTCCGGCCCAGGGTCGGAGCTGGCTGGCAACCCTCCCTCTGATTAACCATTCTGCTAAAATTTCTCTTCGCTCGTTGTTGGGATTGACCCCTAGGCGGGGAAGGCAGTATCTTTCATACGAATATATGAAAGAGAAGAGAGTCTTCCAGTTAACCGAAAAGAGGGACCGCTTGGCCGAGCAGATGCCCGATGCCAGCATCGCGCTGACCGGCTCGCTCATGAGCCGGATGGTGCGGTGCAACAAGGCTGGCTGCCGCCGTTGCCAGAAGGGCGGGAAAGGACATGGCCCCATCTGGATCCTGTCGGTGAGCGAGGGCCAGGGTCATGTTCGCCAGATCCCCATCCCCCGGCACTTGAAGCGGGAGGTGGAACAGGGGCTTCGCCGGTTCGCCGACATTCAGGGCGTGCTTCGGCAGATCGGGCAGGTCAATCGGGAATTGCTGGAAGAACAGAAGCGGCAGTAGCGCGTCTTTTTTTTGGCTCTCTGTCTTTCATAAGTATATATGAAAGAGAGGCCTCCGTTCGATGCCTGACCTGTTGGTCCAATCCTTTGCCCCTCTCCTCCTGGCCTTCCAGCCCTGCTTTACCCAACCCAGCTTCCGCTCCTTCTGTGGCCTGGTCTGCGCCTGGATCCTGTGTTGCGGCCGACGCTCCCTGACGCGCGTGATTCAGTCGGGCCAACTCTCCGACTTTAAGCATTACTGCTCGTTTCACCGCTTCTTCAGCCAGGCCCGCTGGAATCTGGATGAGCTGGGGCACGGCGTGTTCGACTTACTGTTGCCCTTCTGCGGGCCGGCCCTGATCGGCGCCGTCGACGATACCTTGGCCCGCAAGTCGGGTCGCCACATCTGGGGCGCCGACATGCACCATGATCCCCTCCGTTCCACGCGCGCCAGGCCCTTCTTTTCCTTCGGGCACAACTGGGTGGTCTTTTCCCTCCAGGTCTCGTTCCCCTTCGCTCCCCACAAGCACTGGGCCCTGCCCATCCTGGTCCGGCTCTATCGCAAACGCCAGAAACACATCTGGGCCCCAGGTCGTGGAGGGAAATGGGAGCGCAAGCAGACCGGGCAAGCCAGCCCCAAGCAATACCGCACTCGCCCGCAACTGGCTTTGCAGATGATTCAGATCGTAGCCAGTTGGGCTCCCCATCGCCCCCTGCAGATCACCGGAGATAGTGAATACGGCGGGCGTGCCATCAGCCGTCATCTGCCCAGCAACGTGCACTTGATCAGTCGCATGACCATGAAGGCCGCCCTCTATGAACCACCACCACAGCAACCCGGCGGTCGTGGGCGCCCGCGCAAGAAGGGCAAGCGTTTGCCCAGCCCGCTCCAGATGGCCGCCGATCACCGTTCGCCCTGGGTGAAAACTGCGCTGCGTCTTTACGGCAAACGCGTCCGCGTGTGGTACAAATTCGTGGATGCTTTGTGGTACTCCAGCGCCGGCCAGAAATTGCTTCGCATCGTCGTCGTGCACGACCCCTCGCATCGACGCCGTGACGATTGCTTCTTCTCCACCGATCCCCAGCAGACTCCGTCCGAGATCCTCACCCAATTTTCCCTGCGCTGGCCTCTGGAAGTTTGTTTTCGCGACGTGAAACAGTTTCTGGGGTTCGAAGATCCGCAGAACCGCGTCTGTCGAGCCACGCAGCGGACGGCCCCGCTGATCTTCTACATCTACGACCTGGTCGTCCTCTGGTACGCGCAATACGGATACAAACTGGCTCCTCAGTTCACCTTGCAGCGGCTTTGGTACACACAAAAACGTTCCACGTCGTTCGAGGATCTTCTGCGAACTCTGCGAATCGCGACCTGGCAGCAAAGGATTTTTGAAGACCCCGCATTGGATGCGCATACGCGAAAAATCCTGCAACCCCTTGTGGAATGGGCGAAAGTGGCATCATAAAATGCAAAAGTCTAGGCTAGCGCATTAGCCGGCGGTGCTGTTTCAGGATGCAGGTGTCCATTACGACGAAGAGTCCGGCCTCGCGCGCGCGTTGCGCCGCGGCTTCATCGGTGACGCCTTCCTGCATCCAAATCG
>QHZC01000135.1:2750-3287 GCA_003224515.1 Acidobacteriota bacterium | reverse complement strand
GGTTGTTGCGCTTCTGCTCGTTCATTCGATTTGGCCCATCCATCCGTTCGCGTTTGCATTGGCGATCACTCGCTCGGTCTCTTGAAGCTCGGCCTTGCAGATTTCCAGGAAGGGGAGGGCGCCGGTGCAGAGTAGGTGCGCTGGCTTGTCTTCTTCATCGGAAAAACGGACGTATGGGGGAGTGAGGAAGCCAAGCCTCGCAAGCATTGTAACGGCGCTTCTATTCAGGATGGTCGCGCATTACTCGTCGAGCGGGAGTGGCAATCCGGGGAGCTCGCTCGAGCGATACAGTGCTTCTACCAGCGCCATAGTTTGAAATGCATCTTCGAAGTGCGACGGCAGGGTGGAAGCTGACCCCTCGGCGAAGGATTGCAGAGCGCCCATGGTTCCCATGAAGGCGTCCGGGAAGTTGTTGCCGCTGACCGGGAGGGAGTGCCAGCGAGGAGAGTTGGAGCCGCGCTCGGCGTATTCGGCGGTATCTGGCTTGCCGGTGGGATAGTCGAGGTTGACACCCATCGTGATGCGTGCTGCGCCCCT
>QHZC01000135.1:997-2725 GCA_003224515.1 Acidobacteriota bacterium | reverse complement strand
CAAAGACGCGTTTGGAGTTGCCATAGTCGAGGATTGCGATGGTCTTGGTGGCGGCTAGGTTTGCCGTGTGCGGGTTTCTTACCGTGCGCGCCAAGACGCTTTGCGGCCGGCCCGGACGCTCCAAAGAGTATCCGGGCCGTTTCAGTGTCAATACGCTTCCAGAGGAGATCTCCCAGAGCCCCGTCGCTGGACCTGAGCTGAAGCCCTTGTACGGTAATCCGACATAACCAGGAGTTGACCGAGACACGCTCTCCCGTTCGTAAGTGTAAACGCCTGTTATCGACAGTTCCTTGCGCAGGCGTCGAGTCAGCAAGATACTTGCGTAATGAAAACATTGAGACGGATTATCCCAATATCCGCCGCAATTGTTGTCATTGTGGGCGTGAGTTGGCTTGGCCTAAGGTATTTCCGGAGTCAAAGTGATTGTAAGAAACTCAGCGCGGCGTTCGCACGGCAAATCGAAAACATTAAGGAAGATGCGCACGAGCGACTGAAAGTCGGCACGAAGAAGGCCGACGTTGCTCGGTTCTTTGCAGAACATAGCATTCCGTTCACCATCTCCGAGTCTGGGGCGAGGGGAACCCTTCTGACTTCTGGATGCGCACCGTTTGGCTGTGGCTCAGATTCGGCTCTAATCGGAGTAAGCGTGAAGCTCGACCCGGCGGGTGCCGTGACGGAAGAGCCGACCGTAATTGACATGTACACGGACTGCCTGTAAGCCGGGTCTTAGGAGTGCAAACCTCTTAGTGATAAACGCGGTAATCGTCGAGTGGAATCCGGCATGAAAGTCGACTGGCCACTTGTACGGTTCTCTGACCACTTACCGTGTCAACAGAGTCGCGTAAACGACATCGGTAGACGAAATTCCCACGCTAAGCCGTCAGGTGAAAGATAATCGGAACAGGAACTTAGCTCCCGTGGCGGAGTCAAAAGATATATAGGCAGGCTTCGCTCACCTGCATATCTGGAGGATTGGCGTTGAGCGAAAGTACACCAACATCGCCCCAATCTCTTAGTCTTCTAAAAGCCAAAGAGTATTTTCCATTTTTCCACGGGGTCGTCAAAACCGTATCAGGACGTTGGGCTCGCCGAGTTTCTCTCGTGATCCTGTTGCTTCTGCTGATCATCTCGACGGCCACTAGGCTCCGCGCATACTTCATGACGCGAAAGATCGAGGCCGTGCTGCTCGGACTAAGCGAGATACGTTTGGATCAGACCACCGAAGAACAGATGACGAAGATGGTTCCGTACCTGACAGAAAAAGAGTGGAAATCCAACGGCTTCTCGTATCGCAGTTATTACGTCCACATTTCTAATGAATCGGATGGCTTGCCCTGGCCCTACTGGCTCACGCACTCGTATGCGGTGGCACTTTGGCTCGGCCGCGTCGGGGACTTGCTCGGTTATCGGTACATCAGCTTCGATGCTGGCGTATTGGTGCAAGACGGTAAAGTGTCCCAGGCCGACTACGGCTTGGCTAATCAGTGGATGCGCTCGCAAGCTGCAGGGTATGTCGGCTACATAGTCACCGCCAGAAGTGTGCACGGATTCTGGCTACCAGGCTCCCTGCAAATCAGCAGCGTAGAAGATTACAGCCCACAGTACCGACTCACGCGTTGGGAAAACAATTTGGCCGCGATCTACACCAGCGATGCCCCTCCCGAACTGACCAAACGCATTTTTGATCTCAATCTCAGTTGTTTTTGGGGGCTCCGCGCATGCGCGGAT
>QHZC01000135.1:0-897 GCA_003224515.1 Acidobacteriota bacterium | reverse complement strand
GATACCTGCCGGACGTGTCGGTCCTGCTTCTCGAAGTTACCGGTTCGAGGCGGATCGAGGTGAATGAAGAGGGCGGCAGGGTTGAGGACTGGCTTACAGATTACAAGTTGAAGGAAGCGATTCGCGGAAAGAGCTTCGGATCGTGGGAAAATGTCTGTTTTCAGCGAACAATTCCTTCGCCCATGGATCCGACTCGACAGATCGCAAATCAAATTTGGCCTGAGACAAAAATAGGGCAGGAAGTTCTGTATTTCGGAGGTCTGGGCTTCTATTCCTGCCGGTTCATCCCGGCCACGCCCTCTGCGCCTGACATCGTTCGCAATGCACCGATGCCGGTGAAAAGGCCCGAAGACCAGATTCCCCGGGGATTGATGTGAGTCCGCCCGAAGTGTTGAGACGCGAACAGATACTTCAGCACGTCGAAAATGCATCTAGGTCCCGGTAAACAGCGATTGTGGACAGGTGAAATCCGTCGCGGAATCGGGCCGGCCACTTCTACGCGAACCCCACAAATCAGGCAATCACTCAGAAAACAAGCTTTCGAGATCACGAGCACCGTGAACTACACGCAGAACGAGAATCTTACGCTCGCTCGACTGATAGAAGATCAAGTGTTTGGCGAAACCTGCGACCGGCATGCGGCGGGTGCCACGAAGTTCGTCTGCCGTGAAGCTACAGCATGGCCCAATTCTCGGACCTTGAGCAATCCTCAACAGCGTGGCAGTGACCGCCTCTTCCCAACGTTGCGCCAGACTCCGATCTGCTTGAGCTTTGTACCAATCAGACTGCTCCAAAATATCTGCAATCGCTGCATCACTGAAAGCAACCCGCGGTTTTTTCACGCGCGCCGAGCCCGTTCACGTAGCGCCGAGATCAACCCCTTCTTGCGGATCTGGC
>QHZC01000134.1 GCA_003224515.1 Acidobacteriota bacterium | reverse complement strand
AATAGATGACCTGGCGAATGCGCAGCAAGGGTTCGCGGCGCGGGATGGAGAGGATCTCGGCGATTCTCGGGTCGGCTGCGGTAGCGTCAATCTCTTCGTCGGCATAGCCGAGGTCGATCTTATAGTTGCGTTCCAGGATTCCGAAAAGAGATTCCCGGCCGATCGGATCGTCCAAAAGCCCTGAGAATTCAGCGGCGCTGAGGTAGCAGGTTTCCAGCGCATAGGGCTCGCCCGCAGCATGACGCAAGCGCTCGAGTTTGATCACGTTGCTGGTGGGGGGAAGCGAGAGGCGCGCGGCGGCTTCGTTTTCGTTGTCCAGCACCTTCGCGAAGAGCACCTTGGAGCCGGCGGTGAGGCTGCGGCTGGCCATCTGCTCGGTATAGCTCATCAATTTATTAAAGTGAATTTTTGGGGCAGCGACAAAAGTTCCGATGCCGCGGCGGCGCTCGACGATTCCTTCGCGTTCGAGAGAGGCCAGGGCGTGGCGGGCGGTCATCAAGCTAACTTGATGGATCTTGGCGAGGTCGCGTTCGGACGCCACGGAGTCGCCGGGACGCAAGTGTCCGGCATCGATACGCTTGCGGATGGCGCTCTGAATCCTTTGGTAGGCCGGCAAGCCGTTGCGATTCTTGACTGGCATTCTCTTCCTCGGACTAACCCGGGGCCGCCTGGCGGGCACCGGAATGGAACCTAGTTCGTGGCAGGAGCGATATTCAGTTTCACGCTTGCGCCAAGTCCGGAAAGCGCCGGGCGTTCTTACCAGGACCCTGGGTGTTATAGAGCGGCGTGTAGCGCTGCTATAGTCCGCCGTCCGTAGACATATATAAAGCACAATTTAATGCTTGACAATAGAAAAATGGTGCTATATAGCTAGCCAACATTCGGCCATATAGCTGGCCAGGGGCGCTGGTTAGCAAGCAAATTCAGTCGGGGGAGAGGGCGTCGGAGAATCGACCGCCCCGAATCGGAGGAATCAAGATGCGAAAGATGCAGTCCTTGGGGTTGGCGTTTGTAGTCATGACGCTGGTGGCGCTGCTGTGCTGCGCGAGCGCAACGTGGGCCCAGGATGTAACGGCGTCGATCACCAGAACAGTATCGGACCCGAGCGGCGCGGCTGTCGTGGGGGCCACGGTTACCGCAAAGTCGGTGGAACGCGGCCTCTCTTATACCGCCGTGACCAACGATTCCGGTATCTATCGTATCGCGCAACTGCCGGTTGGCAGTTATGAACTCAAAGTGGAAAAGTCGGGGTTCGCTTCGGCCGCGTACCCGGCATTTGTCCTCACGTTGAATCAAGTCGCACGCATCGATGTTGGAATGAAAGTGGGACAGGTCACTCAAACGGTTGAGGTAACCGGCGCGGCTCCTGTCTTGAAAACAGAGGCGACGCAGGTCGATACCATCATCAACTCGGCCACCAACGATAATCTGCCTCTGGCCTCGCGCAATTACGTCCAATTGACGCTGCTTGCGCCCGGGACGGTATCAACCGATCCGGCCAGCTTCACCAGCGGCAACAATACCGATTTTTATAGCGGCCGGCCGTTGATCAATGGCAACCGCGAGCAAGCGAATAATTTCTTGCTCGATGGCATGGATAACAATCAGGTCTCGGATAACTTGTTGGGTTACACGCCGGCGCCTGATGCCATCCAGGAGTTCAACCTGATTACCAGCAACGCCTCGGCGGAGTTCGGAAACTTCGAGGGCGGCATTATCAGCGCTACGATCAAGTCCGGTACGAACAGCTACCACGGCGACGCCTGGGAGTTCTTCCGGAACGACGTCTTGAATGCGAAGAGCTGGTCGAATAACTTCAAGGCCCTTCCCAAGGACAAACTGCGCTGGAATATGTTTGGAGCTACCTTCGGCGGTCCGGTCTTCAAGAACAAGCTATTCTTCTTCGTTGATTATCAGCGCCAGCGTTTCGATATTCCGAGCTCCTTCGGCACAAAAAACGTCTTTACGACCGCCGAGCGCACGGGGGACTTTAGCGCTCTTTGCCCGGCGGGTTTCACAGGCGGTGTTTGTAACTCGACTGCCAAGGGAAACGAACAGTTGTATAACCCGTGTGCATCATTTGCCGCACCATGCACTCCTTCTTCTCCCCAAGCGACGACTCGCCAGCCGTTCCCGAACAACCAGATTCCGTCGGCAATGCTCAGCCCTGTGGCGCAGGCGCTGTTTGGGTCCTCGCTCTATCCAACAGCCATCGGCCCTAGCACGCAACTGCAACAAAACTCTGTGAATATTACTGCAAAAGCCTTTAATGTGGACCAGGGCGACATCAAGGTAGACTACAAGGCTACGGATAAGGACACTATTTCAGGTCGGTTTACCAGGGCTTACCATAACAATCCATCGACAAACTCGCAGGTGCTGTTTGGCAACGGCTATGCAACGACGCCCATTTACAACACGGTTGGCGATTGGACGCGCTTGATCAGCAGCAGCCTTGTCAATGATGCCCGCATGGGCTGGAGCCACGTTACGTTCGGCAGCGGTACTAGCTGGGCTTCGGGCGATGGACAGTTCGGCAATACTATCGGTATCGGGAATGGTAACCCTGCGGGTCTTGAGGGATTGTTGGCGCTCAACTTTAAGAACTCAGTCCTCGACAACCTGGGGACCCAGGAGAGCACTATGAGCTTCGACGACCACGTCTGGCAATTCGAAGATGCAATAACCTGGACGCGCGGCCGACACAACATTAAATTTGGCGGGCAATTCTGGCGTCAAATTATCAAGACCTTCTATGCGGGTAATAATGGTGAACTTGGGCTGATGGACTTTGACGGCCGGTTCACCAGCAACACTATCGGTAGTGCTGGCACCGGCGCTGGGGATGGGGGAGCGGACTTCTTCCTCGGGCTCCCCTTTCAATTCGGCCGTGGTGTCAGCACCGGCAAAACCTGGGAGCAGTCCAGCAATATCATTGGTGTCTACGCTCAAGACACTTGGCGCCTCTCGGACCGCTTGACCTTGAATCTGGGTTTGCGTTACGAGGCGCACACTCCTTGGGTCGAAACCAACGACCAGCAAGCCAATTACAACATGGCCACGGGTAGTGTTGATCTCGCAAATCAGAACGGAGCCAGCAGAGGTCTTTATGATGGGTTCTATGGTGGTAAGGACTTCCAGCCACGCATCGGTTTCGCGTGGACTCCCGCCATGCTGGGCGGCCATACGGTCGTCCGCGGCGCCTTCACAATCTCCTCGTACCTGGAAGGTACAGGTACCAACCTGCGTTTGACCTTGAACGCGCCTTTTACTCCGGCCGAAATCAACGCCATCTATAACAACTCTGCACTGCCCGGCACGAGCACCTCAGACGGCATTGTGGGCTCAGGTAGTTCGGCATCCTGCGCAGCGCCAGCTTATGCTTGCTACGCTGGCGCCTTGCTCCGCGTGTGGGATCCCAAGGTCCAGCCGGCGATCGCTGATCAGTGGAACCTGACCATTCAACACCAATTCTGGGGGGATACCACCTTCCAAATTGGTTATGTGGGGCAGAGGGGCACTCACTTGATGGTGCCATTCGACTACGCGCAGCGACAACTGCTTCCCAATTCTTCTTGCGGGACTCCGCCGTGCACTGCTCCCAGCCCGTTCTTTGCCAAGAACCCTACGCTCTATAGCGTTCTGGGTCACCCCAACGCAACTCCGCCGAAACTTGATGCTACGGTCTCAGGCACGCAGTCCAACGGCACCATGGGGTACAACTCGCTGCAGGCCGTCCTCCAGAAACAGATGGGCCACGGCTTGCAGTATCAAGTGTCGTACACCTTCTCCAAGTGCATGTCTGATAGCACCGGTTACTATGGCGCTTGGAATAACGCGCTCAGCGCATCGGCATACTGGCAGAACGTCTACGACAAAAAGGCCGAATGGGCGCCCTGCTATTACGATGCCACCCACGTCCTTTCAGGCTATGCCATTTATGAGCTTCCCTTTGGCCGCGGCAAGACCTTAGCAAGGGACGCCAACAAGATCGTGAATGCCGTTATTGGAGGCTGGTCGGTCAGTCCAATCTTCATCGTCCGTAGTGGTTGGCCGATGCCTGTTTACAACGCCGCTGATGAGTCCGGGACGTTCGGTCGAGGTGCGCGTGCGAATTGCAACTCCATCCCGAGCATCACCGGATAAACGCCAATCACCGGAGGAGTCGGTGGCTTCCAGTGGTTCACCAACACTAACAACTTCACTAACCCGGTCGCTGGGACCTTTGGAAATTGCTCGCCACAGCTCGGAAAACTGCGTGGGCCGCGGTACACCGACGTGGACCTGAGTCTGCATAAGGACTTCCCGCTTACGGAGCGGTTCAAGCTGCAGTTCCGGTCGGACTTCATCAATGCGTTTAACCACGTCCAGCTCAACGCCCCAGAAATGAGTCTTGGAGGCAAGATGGGGCAGATTACCAGCGCCCAGCCTCCAAGGAATATCCAGTTAGCGCTGAAGCTCTACTACTAAACATAAACCGCGTATAATGAGGCAGGCGATCACGCCCGCCTGCCTCATTTTTCTTTTTGCAGCGACGTTAAGAGAGGCACCTTCGAAAGCAGAAACGCCTAATGCAAAATGTCTAGATACTCTGGTATGGCCGCGCTTTTGATCCTCTCAATTGGCTCTTTGTTGTGCGATCCAGTCATTTCGGCTCAGCAAGCGAAAGTAGCTACCGCACCCGGCGCCGGGTCCGGATTATCCACCGACAAAGCACTCACCTTGGCGGAACAGGGGCACTGCCAGGAGAGCATTTCTGCGCTCAAACGTGCCATGACCGGCCAGATCCCGCCGGAAACACGAAAAAAGGCCGGCATAGTTGGACTGCGCTGCTCTTTGACCTTGGACAATCGTGATGCGGCGCTCGATTTTCTTCGACTGCTAGGCAAACAGTTTGCCCAGGACCCTGACGTACTTTTTATCCTTGTCCATGCCTACTCCGATTTATCGACGCGAACGGCCCAGGACCTTGGCCGCACGGCACCGCAATCCATTCCCGCACACAAGCTCAATGCTGAGGCACTCGAGATGCAGGGGAAATGGGAGCCCGCACAGCTTGAATATGAAGGCATGATCGAAAAGGAGCCTAATGCGCCCGGCATACACTTTTTGCTTGGCAGGTTGTTGCTCTCGCGACCTGATGTCGGCCCCGATGCCATGGAACGCGCGAAGCAGGAATTCCTGAAAGAACTTGAGGTTGACCCTAATAATGCAGGTGCCCACTACGTCCTCGGAGAACTTGCCCGGCGAGACGAGAAATGGGATGAAGCTATCTCCCGATTTTCCCAAGCCGCAAAGCTCGATTCGAATTTCGCGGAGGCCTACCTGAGCTGGGGCGTTTGTCTTGTCACCGTCAAGAGATACGAAGACGCAATTCCGCCTT
>QHZC01000656.1 GCA_003224515.1 Acidobacteriota bacterium | reverse complement strand
TTTTGCTCCGGTTCCATATCCGTTCCGTCAATGGTCTGGCGGGTGATGGCCATCCACATGCCGAAAAATGGATGATAAGGGTTGATGGCCTTCCGTGCGTCGAAGCCAATCATGTGATCCGATCCCCCCGCCACCACCACACCGGCATCAAAAAACGACCTGAAAGGCTGAAAGTCCCTCATTCGCAAAGGTCCTAGAACCTCTTTCACAGCCGGGCCGTCGAAATAGTGCCAGGCAGGTTGACAATCGAAGACAACTCCCAATCTCTTCGCCCGGGCGATTGCCTGCGGGTTCGGAAAATTTCCGTGCGTTACGGTGAAGCGCCGATCGCGAATTGATTTTTCCTTGTCTGCGGCTTCATAGGCGTCTAGCAGCACATCCAAGGAGCCGCCGCCTGTGACGTGCGCTGTCATCTGCCAGCCCAATTCGCTGGCTACTCTGGCCATCTCGAAAATGTTCTCCTTCGGCGCGCCAAGCACTCCGCGATAGGTGGGATCCTCGTACCCGTAGACTTCGGTATTCGATCCATAAGGCTCGCGCAGATACGCTGTCCCAACCAGAATTCCGCCGTCGAGAAATGCTTTGAGCGATCCCACGCGCAACCAGTTATCTCCCCAACCGCTGAGGAGCGGGATCGCCTCGATTCGTTCTCGGACCTGCGGGGGACTGCCCTGGAGGTTGACCACCCACGTCACATAGGTTCGAACCGTTAATTCGCCCCTCTGATGCAGAAACTCGTAGGCCCGAAATCCTTCAGCCCCTTCGCTGCGGTCGATGACGCTGGTCAGGCCCGCTTGATTGTAATGCGTCTGCATGCTCTTCAAAGCCCACAGCAGATCGTCGAAGGTATGCGGCGTGGTGCTCCGCACGGTTGCCAGCAGCCCCGGCGCGCCGAGAATGAGGCCGGTCGGCTCTCCGCGATGGTCCTTGACGATCTTGCCGTCGAACGGTTGGGGCGTATCACGAGTGATCGCCAGTCGAGTTAGCAGCGCGCTGTCAAGCACCGCGGCATATCCGTTGTCGGCAACAGCGGGCCTGTTGCCGGCAGCCGCATCGAGCTCGTAGCGCGTAGGATATCTGCGTTCCTTTAAGCGTGTGGCATAGACCTTGGGAATGAAGATGATCTGCTCGGGCGGCAAAGTTGCGGCCCGCTTCCGGATATAAGCCTGGAGGTCGCCAATCGTATGAATTACGGGCATCGGCCCATCCTTTTCTGCCAGGGCAGATTCCATCGGATGCGTGTGCGAATCGATCAACCCAGGGGTCACGCTGTGTCCGCGCAGATCTACTTTCTTTGTGGCCGGACCGGCAGACTGCATCACCTCGTCATTCGAACCGACGTTGAGAAAGCGGCCGCCGCGAATGGCGAAGGCTTCGACAATAGGACGATCTTTCCACATCGTGATGACCCGGCCGTTGAAATAGATGGTATCTGCCGTCTGCGCAGCCGCCTGTGTGACTCCGAACACGATGAGGATAAAAGGGCAAAGAAGGCGAGTCATAATCGGCGCCTCCAAAGTGTAGATCAATAGCAGGGCCATCGCGATTTGTTTTTGCCGTACGGCATCGCTTCCGAATCTTGCGACCCGGTTCCACCAAAATAGAATAGAGTCAGGGATACAACGAATGACAGGATTCTCCACTTCTTTCATGCCGAAATGACCTTCTCATCTGCGGCCATTGTCAACTGCGCCTCACGCTCCATTGCACGCCATGTTGCTCTAGTGGTCGCCATATGACCTTGTGGGTGTTGAAGTACCCGATATGGCGAGGCTTGTCGTAAAGCGCGCAAACCTGCCTCGAGAGATTGATGTAGTACCAGCTTTTGGCCTTAACGCGGCCTTCCCAACTTACCGAAAGTGCATCAACAGTTCAGCCAGGGCCCGCAAGTAGATGCGTTCGGACGCCGGGTCGAGGTGAGTGACAGCCACTTCGTACCCCCCTTCGGCATAAGCTTTCTGCTCCGGGAAATAGCCAATATAGCCGTTTGTGTAGCCCATGACGTGTGCATAAGTGGCTGGTGAAGCGGCCTTAACCTGCCTCCCGATGTTGCTGAACATCTCCCCTGGAAAGGTGGTCCACATTAGGTCGCCAATGCGAACGACAGTCGTAGGGACCTGCACAACGGTCGCAGTGAAATCTTGGAACAGCTCACGATATTGTCGCGGTAGAAGAATCTCGGCCGTTTCAATTTGAACGGGCGGTTTGACCCAAGGCTCAGGCGAGAGCTGGCGGTAAACGCGGACGACTTCGCGTCCGATCTCTTCCCCGAGCGCCCAAGTGTTTTCGACATTATCGGCATTACCGTCGAGGCCCCCCACGAAGCGCGGATTGGTGTCACCGGCGGCCCCCTGCAAGTAAATGGCGCCCAACCCCGGAAACTGCTTTTCCACGAATTCTTGCATGCGTCCCATCCACTCGCCGGAGATCTTGCTGTTACGCCCTCCGAGCGAAGTCCCGTGACAGGCGTAATGAATCATCACCGCCAGAGCGTGGCCTGCTGCAGTGTCGAGGCGTACGATCTCTACCGCGTCGTCGATCGGCCCCATTGGGTTAGCGCCTAGCCGCACGACGCCCCCGAATTCGTGAACCAAAATCGGTTTATCGGTCTTGTGCTTGCCAAAGGATTGGCTGGAGTTGTTCTCATCGAATGTCAAGGAGGAGTCCGAATCGGCGGCCTTGGTCTGGCGCCGATTCATGGCAATACGCGAATGCCCCGTGCCCGCAGCAATTCGGACGGGCTGCAGGTTGGCGATCGCTTGCGTGACGGCTTTCGTGAGCCTATCCGCAAATTGGCGGTCCCAATTGGTCCTTGGGTCGGCATTCGGCGACGGCGCGGCATGGTTGTGTGCGTCGCCAAGGAGAATGTTCTCCATTGGAATGCCCGTGGCCTCCGAGATTTTGCGCCGAAAAAGGTCGTGTCCCTGAATTTCGATGACGTCGGCCTCGACAAAGGCCAAACGGACACCGGAGGCTTCGAAAACCAGGGCTCGAGCGTACAAGCGGTCATTCCCGTGGATCCCGTCCGACGGTGCGCCGCGCAAGTCATAACCACCCATCATCACCGGCTCGGCAGGAGTGATATCGGCTTTCGCGTATCCCGCGCTTAAGTCCTGGGCGCGGCCCGCAATCGCGGCGTACATCAAGAAACTGACGGTGCAAAAGAATCTCATTCGGCGAGTCCTGTATATTCGTTCTTTCCCGGCTCCATTGTCAGTCTTCGAATTGAAACTCCTCCGATCCCGAGGCTCGCTTAAGCTGGTTTTGGTAAGCATACGAGTTGATACCTGCCGCACGGATCCGTCGAGCGCCGATTCGCGTTATACGCATATCTAAGATATCCTTTTATGTGTCGCGAATCCTCCTCGCCGATAATCAGAAAACTCAAATGCGGTCCGACGGAGTCAGCGTTTGGCGCCGCGCTCTCTCACTCGCTGGCCGACGGGAAAATATAATACTGACAGGACGTCTTCCAAGGAAATTCGCCGCCCGGATCGATGGTCATCGCGATAAAGGGCTCCGTTGCCAGCACCGTCCGGATTGACCACAAGTTTAAGTCAAGACAAATGACCATGCTGCATACCAGCGCCGCAGCTAGTCTCATGTCAACGACTGAGTTCATCATCTTCTCTTCTGCGGGCGCCGGAGTTGAAAAAACTCACTAAATTCCGGGGTCTCAAGGTCGCTGACATGCGACGACGGCGGCACAGCCGCGAAAGGTGCCTCTCTCGGTAGAACCCAGGCATACAGGACGCTGTCAACCGCGGTCAGAAGGTATTGTTGGCCGTTCAGTTCGTAGGTCATCGGGCAACCGGTTAATCTCCCGCCCGCAAACACATGCCACAGCGATCCTCCGGTTGCAGGGTCCAGTGCAACCAGATCGCCAGCATTGTCACCAGTGAAAAGCAGGTGTCCTGCAGTTGTTAGGATCCCCGCGCCGACGCTCACGAACGCCTCTCCCGGGCCGACGGGGCTATCTCGACGCCATCGAATGGCCTCATCCTCGCCGTTTCGAGTGAGATAGGTTACCGCGAAGTGGTGGTAGGCATTCACATAAAAGAGGCCGGTATCGGGATCGAAACTAGGTGCCCACCAGTTTGTCCCGGTGCCTTCGAACAACACTCCTGCCGGCTGCGGCTCCTTTTCTGGCTTGGGAATCGGTTCTCCACGCTTGTTCAATCCCGCAGACCAATTTTCGGGTCCGAACCGTGTGCTCAAAAGATTTTCACCCGTAGCGCGGTCGAGAAGGAAAAAATACCCGTTACGGCTTGCCTGGGCCAATAGTTTGCGGGGTCGTCCCTGAAAATCAGCATCAAACAAGATCGGCGTCTCCGTGGCGTCGCGATCCTGAGTATCGTGAGGGGAGGGCTGGAAGTACCAAATCAACTTACCAGTGTCCGCATTAATGGCGACAATTGAGCAGGTATAAAGATTGGCACCGGGGCGCACCCGGCCGGCCAGTACCGGGTGGGGATTGCCGGTTCCCCAATAGAGAAGGTTTAATTCGGGATCGTACGTTCCAGTCATCCAGGTAGTGCCCCCGCCGTGCGCCATCGCATCTCTATTCGGCCACGTTTCAGACCCGAACTGTCCCGGTTTGGGCAGAGAGTCCCAGCGCCACAGGAGGCCGCCGTCCCTCGGACTCCTAGCGTCGAGAAAGCCTGCGATGTCGGTCTGATCGCCGGAAATGCCCACAATGAGGCGATCCTTCACGACTAAAGGAGCCATACTGATGTAATACCCAAATTTGACGTCGGCTACTTCAACCTCCCAAATCTTTTTGCCGCTGCGTGCGTCGAGGCAGATCAAATGGGCGTCGGGCGTGCCGAAAAACAGCCGGTCTCCATACATCGCCACACCGCGCTGCCCGATATCGTCTCCTTCTGACTGCCGCTGAAAGTGCCAGATCTGTCGGCCTGTCCGCGCGTCCACCGCCCAAACGTGATTCGGAACGGTGAAGTAGAGAATCCCATTCACTTCTAGCGGCGTCGATTTCAGCTCTTGCTGATGCGCTTGGAAGGCCCAAGCCAGCGTGAGTGATCGGACATTGTCCTCATTGATCCGAGACAATGTGCTGTAACGCCGTCCGCTGTAATCCCCGTTATACGATGGCCACGTGTCGGTGGGTGGTTTCAGAAGCGCCCCAGGATCGAGCCCCTGGGCATAAATGGGAGCGGCGCACAAAAACAAAACTATCGACTTCATCACTTCAGCGTCTCCAAGTAAGCGAGGATGTTATGCATGTCGGAATCCGTAAACTTGGGAAGCAACTGCCGGTGCACGGCAAGGGGGTCTTTTAGCTCCAACTTTATCGCATCGAGCGGCCAGGAATGGTACCAACCTGCGTCATCATCGATAGCAATGTCGTAGTTCGTGAGGAAGCGAATCACACCAGCATATTGCTTCCCGGAAGAATCGAGCACCGTAGCCCTCAGATGCTGATCTTGAGGGTAGAGAAGGTGCGCCTGTAATTCAACAGCCGGATATCTGCGAGCAATTCCTTTGAGGTCGCTCGTCGGCGAGTGGCAGGCTGAACATCCGCCCGCGCCATAGAAAAATGCCTTCCCGTCCTCAACCTTGCCGATTAGCAGCTTGGCACCTGAATATTCCGGACCGGGTTCTTTTGGCGACCTGAGGTCGGATTCCGCAAGCCGATAGCGAAGAAATGCCACGACGTCCATGATCTGATCGGAAGTGAGCTGAATTGCTGGCATTCCTTTATCCGGACGTCCATCGCGAATCACTGAACCAATGAGGTTCCCGTTCTCGTCGTGCCGCACGACGGCGCTACGCATGAGATTTGGCCCGGCGGAGCCACCATTGGCCTCACGACCATGGCAGAACGCGCACTTCTTCAGAAACTGGCTGCGCCCACGCTCCACTGCGTCGGCGGGATGCTGCTGCCAAGACCCGTGACGTGTTTTTGCTGCTGCTGTTGCCTGCCGCGCGCTCATTACACTCCCCCAAAGGCACACACTCACGAACAGCAAGGCGCAAGCTTGCTTGTGGTTAAGAATTCCTTCGATTAGATACATGGTATTCGAGCATAGCTTGGAGTGATCAATAGGAACTGCTGCTCGAACGAGGCCCGGAGGTCGACATCAAGCATAGCGGCCCGCCTCCCTCGAGTGCTTTTGCAATACGTCGGTCGGAATTTAGAACATCAGTTTCACCGCCAGTTGCCCGATGCGCGGAGCGGCGGCGCTAAACACCCCCCCAAATGAACTAGGGCCGTCGTTAAAGTTACCATCCACAGAATTCGAACCATAAAACTGGGCGTGGTTGAATATGTTGAAGAACTCTCCACGAAACTCCAGCCTCTTGGCTTCTGTCAACTTCAGATCCTTCAGGAGGGCGAAATTCCAGTTATTCATTCCTGGCCCATGAAAGAATCTCCGGTTAGCGGTACCCTGCCCCCCGAGAGGTTCCTGGCTGAACAGCGAAGTCTTGAAATAGGGATTTTGCAGGACGCCGTTGCTGTCAATGTATTGCCGTCGCGGGTCAGTATTGAAGAGGATTGTACCCGGAGTGTAGTTGGGCTCGTCCGTGGAGCCGTATTGCGGGCTGTTACCGGTACTGCCGACCAGGGACCGGTCATCTACCTCCGCGATTTGAACCGGAACTCCGGTGGCAAAGCTGGTGACCCCTGACACCCTCCAGCCTCGCGTCGCCCGGTTGTTCTTTCCGAAGAGCTTGTCGAAGGGCAGTTCATACGTGTAGCTGAAGGAAAAATTGTGGGTTATGTCGAACTCCGAGAGGGCCTCGAAGAGGTGAGGATTGCGGTTAATAAGAATCAGGTCCCCGAAGCCGGAACCATTATCCATCGCTTTGCTGAAGGTATAGGCGAGTAGGAATTGCGCCCTTCCACCCGTTCTGCGTAGTGAGAGCTCGAAGGCGTGGAAGTCCGAGTTACCAGCGTCGAGTTGATAACCGTTGCCCGCGTAATTCGGGCCCCAGAGGGGGCGCGTATGTTGAATGACTCCTCCCGTAGCAGGGTAATAGTTTTGGTCTTCCCCAAATGGCCCGCAGGTGGGAGTTCCCGGCATGACCTGACTCGGTTGGCTCACGCTAAGACAAAGCGCCGGATCGCCAGGATTATTGTCGGCATTTAGAATGAGGTGATGGCCGAAAGTCCCAACGTAGGCCAGAGTCAGCAGGGTACTCGACTCGAGCTGCCGTTGGATAGAAAAGTTTACATGCTCGGCATAAGGGGTAGGAGAATCAATCAACGGGGCTCTATTTCCCCCGAAGGGCAAGAATTGCGACCAATCAATGTTTGAGCTTGAGGTCACAGGAGGAATTGGGAACCGCTGCCCCAGATTCTGGCCCGATGCTCGGGTGATGAAGGGCGTAGCAAACAAAGGGGGAGCCGAGCTGAAGTAAAACAAGGAATAGGGGGCAGCAGCAAAATTGAAAGTGTTAGCTCCCTCGATGTTGGTATAGTAGAGCCCGTAACCCGCCCGAATACTGCTCTTGCCCGAATCGCCAAAAAGCTTGTGCAAAATGCCGTTGGAGAAGTTGGGTGAATAGGCCAGTCCCAAGCGGGGGCCAAAGTCGTTCCAGC
>QHZC01000658.1 GCA_003224515.1 Acidobacteriota bacterium | reverse complement strand
GGGCCGAGTATTCGTGTATCGCAGTGGCAATGCGCAGGCCTATCAAGAGAAAAGCGCGAGCAGATGGAAACTCGCTGAATCCGCTAATCAGGAATGAATCGAAGAGATTGAGCAGGCGAACGGAAAGTCAGAGTACTAGAACGGGGCATAGAGCATCTGAGAAAGCACTGCATTCCATCGAAATCGAAACCGAAATCGAAACTATCGAAACATATCGAAACAACTTGACTTGACATATTCGGGCAACCTGTTCTAAAAGCTAGTCAACGAAAGATTCAGGCGAGTGGTGGGTAAGGTAGCGCGGGGTTCATTTACATCTCGTTCAGAATAAAGCGTCGGGGGGGAAGTCGGCGCGAGTTCTCAATTATCCGGCGCCTGCCTTTTGAGTTCAGCACGATCTTCCATCAAGGTGCGCGAAAGGGGAGTGTATGGATTCGTTTTCAATGAAGCGCAATCTTCTGGTGGGCTTTGTAGTTCTTCTCCTCGCGGCAGCGTGTGCGTGGCCACAGACCGGAACGACTTCGGTGAGGGGAGCGGTTACCGATAAAACGGGTGCGGCAATTGTCGGCGCGAAAGTGTCGGTCATCAATGCGGCACAGGGGCTGCAGCGCGAAACTGCCACTGACGGCACCGGCGGCTACGAATTTCTCTCGCTTCCTCCCGGCAGTTACGTGTTGACGATTGAAACGAAGGGGTTCCGGAAATTCGAGCAGAAAAATTAACAATTGCAGGTCAACCTGCCGGCTACGGTGAACGCTGCACTGGAGGTGGGCTCGACTTCGGAAGTTATCGAGGTTTCGGCCCAGGCCGTGACCCTGAACACTACTGACGCATCTTTGGGCAGTGCGTTTAGCGAAAACCAGGTCAAAGAGCTTCCCTTGGAAGCGGGCAACGTTCCGGAATTGCTCTCCCTGCAAGCTGGGGTAGCGTACACGGGGAACCGTCCGGATATTAATAAGGACACGGACACGAGGAGTGGCGCCGTGAATGGCGCGCGAAGCGACCAAAGCAACATTACGCTGGATGGTGTGGATGTGAACTCTGACCTCAAAGGGTACGCTTTCACTTCCGTCCTGCCCATTACCCAGGATTCCGTGCAAGAGTTCCGCGTGACCACATCGAACTACAACGCGGACGAGGGGCGCTCTTCCGGAGCGCAAGTTTCCCTGGTGACCAAGAGTGGCACGAACAATTTGCATGGCTCGCTCTTCGAGTCGCATCGCAACACGATCACCAGCGCCAACGATTACTTCATCAAGCTGTCTGAATTACAGGGTGGTCAGTCCAACACGCCGCCCAAACTGCTGCGGAACAATTTCGGCGGCTCCCTGGGCGGACCGATCAAGAAAGACCGGCTGTTCTTCTTTGTAAACTACGAGGGCCATCGTCAGCGCGAAGCGCAAAGCGTGGTGCGCATCGTACCAAGCGCGGCTTTGCAGGATGGTGTCGTACAGTACGAATGCCAGACTCTCTCCGATGGGAGTCTAGATACCACGACATGCCCTGCGGGAAATGTCCAAGGGCTTACCGGTTCTCATACCGTCCAACCTGGTTATTTTGGTTTGAACCCGACGCAGATCAAAAACATGGATCCCCAGGGCATTGGAATCAGCCAAAACGTGATGATTCCGTATTTCCAATCCTTTGCTAAATTTGTCCCCAATGACAATTCGGTCGGCGACGGCGTGAATTTCGTGGGGTATCGGTTCAGTGGGCCCGTGGCGATCAGCACAAATTGGTACATCGCTCGCGCCGATTACAAAATCACCACCAATGGCAACCACACAATCTTTTGGCGTGGCGGGCTGCGCAACGACACGAACGGCGGAGTGCCCTATCTGCCGGGTGGCGGCCCGGAGGTTGCACAGGTGGACTACAGTAAAGGATTCTCGGTGGGCTACGCCGCCGTGCTGCGGCCAACGCTCGTGAACAACTTCCGATGGGGCTATACGCGGCAGAGCTTTGGCCAGATTGGGAACCATACCGCGGATATCATTTTTTTCCGTGGTCTTAATGATGACAGTTCGTCAAACAATGCCAGCCTGGCGGTTACCAACACGAACAGCTTCCAAGTGCCCGTTCACAATTTTGTGGATGACCTCTCCTGGATCAAAGGAAGACACACGCTGCAGTTTGGCGGAAACTTCAGTTTCTTGCGCAACCCGACGGCGAACAATAGTGGATCTTTCAGCTCTGCCTCAGACAACCCGTCCTGGCTGGATACGGCCGCGATGGCGAACACCGGCGCCCCCGGCCATTTTGACCCGGCATTTGAGGGTTATCCGGCAGTAGATGGTGGTTTCGGAAACAATTATGACTATCCCTTGGGGGCACTCATCGGAATGGTCACTCAAGTCAATGCTCATTACAATTCCTCGAAGAGTGGAGGCGCACTTCCCGATGGAGCTCCGGTCCAACGCCGGTTTGCCGCGGACTCCTGGGAGATGTACGTGCAGGATTCGTGGAAGGCTAGACCGAACTTGACTCTAACCTTCGGCCTGCGCTACTCGCTCTTCTCACCGCCTTGGGAGACCAACGGCTTACAAGTGGTTCCCAACGTGAGCTTAAGCGATTTTTTCGCGGATCGAACACAAGATATGCTTCAGGGCTTGCCTGCAAGCGCGGCTCCTCGCCTTAGTTTTGCTTTGGGGGGCCCCGCCAACGGAAAGCCGGGCTTCTACAACTGGGACTTGAAAGACTTTGGTCCCCACTTCGCAGCGGCGTGGTCACCTCGAGCGCATTCGGGTTTGCTGAAATCACTCTTCGGAGAAGGTGACAAAACCACGGTCCGCGCTGGGTTCGGAATGGTCTACGACCGGCTCGGGCCGGCGCTGCTGGCCACGTTCGACCGCTCTGGTTCATTCGGCATGTCCACTGCTCTTACCAACACGGGGGGTCTCGAAACCCCTGGAATTGCCCCACGAATCACCGGCCTTACGGGTAACGCCAACCTCCCGCAGACGGACCTTACGGGCAGGCAACTCTACGCTCAGTGCCCCACGTGCGGCACTTTTCCCCAGACCTTCCCAAGCGGTTTGAACGGTGACACCGGATCCTACGCCGTTTACTTCGGCATGGACAACAAGCTGAAAACTCCCTATTCCTATACTCTGGACTTGTCGATTGGACGAGAGCTGGGCCATGGCCTGACGCTGCAAGCCTCCTATGTGGGTCGCTTGTCACATCGGCTGTTGTCCCAGTTCGATGTCGCCTCGCCTCTAGATACGGTCGATCCAAAAACAAAGATCGATTACTTTACCGCAGTAACCGCATTGGCCAAGCTGTACAGACAAACAAACTCGGATGGTTCACAAAAGTACCCCACAAATACCATCACCCCTCAGCTTGTCGGTCCTACAGCTTCCTATTGGTATGACATGATAGCGCCCTTGCCCGCGAGTAATCCCGGGCAGACACCGCCGCCGCTATATAGCTTGTTCACCCAGACCAGTCCAACAAATCACGCGGGAACCACCGATGCATTGCAAGCAGCCTATGACCTTTTTTCCTTCTTCACCTTTAACGAGACAACCGCCCTACAAGGTCTTGACCAGGGCTGGGGCCTCTTCGATCCTAACTCGTATGATCCCAATGGAAATCCCACGGTCAGCTACTATGCGAATGGTGGGCCGTACAGCTTTGTAGACCCGCAATTCGCAGCTCTGTACTCGTGGCGCTCCGTAGGTACAGCCAATTATCACGCACTGCAGGTAAATTTGAAGAAGCGGATGTCCCACGGAGTGCAGTTCGACTTCAATTATACGTTCTCGAAGTCCATCGACATCTCTTCGGATGCGAACCGCATCACCGACGAAGGCGGACTCGGAGGCCAAGTGATCAAGGCCTGGGATCCCAATTCTCTGCGCGCCGATTCGGACTTTGATTTGAGGCATCAGGTCAATGCCAACTGGATCGCGGAACTTCCTTTTGGCAAAGGCAAGTGGTTCGGCAAGGGAGCGAACGGCGCGCTCGACGCCCTCATCGGCGGCTGGCAGCTCTCGGGCCTCGCCCGCTGGACAAGCGGGTTTCCGGTTGGTGCTAGCAACGGCGCTCAGTGGCCGACGAACTGGGAGCTTTCGGGGTTTGCGACCCAGATTGGCCCAGTGAAGACGAACGGGGCAGTTAAGAACCCCGATGGGAGCGTGAACCTGTTTGGGAACGCTGCCGCAGTCGACGCGGCGCTCAGCGCTTTCCAGGCTGACTTCCCGGGTCAGGTGGGAAACCGCAATAACCTCCGCGGTGACGGTTTCGCCGGCCTTGATCTCGGACTCAGCAAGCGGTGGAAGATGCCCTACAGCGAGTCACACAGCCTGCAGTTCCGCTGGGAAGTCTTCAACGCACTGAACCTGACGCGGTTCGATGTGGAGAGTCTGAGTCTCTCCCTTACCAATTCCAGCAGCTTTGGCAATTACACTGGATTGTTGACAAATCCACGTTCGATGCAGTTTGCATTGCGCTACGAATTCTAAAGGGTGAAATCGGCTCTTTGGACATCACTAACTCTCCCATCGCCGCCGAGAGGTTCAGGCTTGCCGGCGGTATCTTTGACGCCATCCATTTTCGTGCCAACGCCACCCACGCGGAGGAACGGAAGCGGCCTTCAGGTCCGAGGAATCGGAAAGTTTCTGAAGAAATGGAAGAAATGAAGAAATGGATGGGCCTAGCCCACGACCGTGGAGCTATGTTAATCTGAAAGTCCTGCTTGGGCCGGAACTGTGCGCCCGAGCTTGGCCGTCGGGGCGTAGCGCAGCC
>QHZC01000138.1 GCA_003224515.1 Acidobacteriota bacterium | reverse complement strand
ACCGCTCAAGGGAACGACGACTCGGCCACAAGGACCCTTGCCGGATTAAAGGGGAGAGCTATTTAGAAAAGCATCATGCTTAGCTTCACGAAAATGCGTTCGATGGATCGGCACCTGGGCAGCCTTCTCTGCGGCTGCTTCAGCCTGGTCAACCGTTTGCAACGCCGAGGCCAAGCGTGGGGGGAAGAGCCCCTTCGCCTGCAAAAGATTCTGGTGACGAAGTATTTCGGTATGGGCAGCTTGATTCTCGCCAGCCCCATGGTGCGGGTTCTCAGGCAGCGTTACCCCGAAGCGCGGGTTGATTTGTTGACTATTGAGCAGAACCGGGTGTTTTCAGAAATCCTTCCGATCTTCGATAGACTCTACACGGTGGACACACGGAGCCTCGCATCTGCGCTCAGGAGCATGCTCCTGGCGCTGTTCCGTATCCACCGTGAAAAATATGATGTCGTGATTGATGCTGAATTTTTCTCCCGGCTTTCCGGTCTGGTTTCGTACTTCGCTCGTGCTCGATACTCAGTCGGTTTTTATCTGCCGGAGATATGGCGTGGGAATTTCCTCACGCATCCTGTGCACTTCAACTATTACCGTCACGCCATTCTGGCATTCATGGCTTTGGCCAAGAGTTTGGGAGTAGAGTCGGCGGATTATGGGCTTGAGCCCATTGTCGTCTCCAATGAAGCCGAGAAAAGCGTTCGATCCAAGTTGCTGACGCTGGGAGTCCTCCCGGGACAACGCATAATCTGCCTTAATGTGAATACAGGTCCTCTCTGTCCCGAGCGTCGATGGCCTGAGCAAAATTTTGCGAAACTAATTAACTTGGTCCTCTCGGAGTTCCCGCGAGTGGTTATCCTCCTCATCGGTGCTTCTTCCGATCTACCGCTCGTCACCCAAATGCATGCACTGGTTACTTCCGAAGATCAAAGACGCGTGTTCAATGTCGCGGGCAAATTCAGCCTTCCGGAATTATGTGCGCTGCTCCAGATGTCCGAGTTGCTCATTACAAATGATAGCGGCCCCTTGCACTTCGCCGAGGCTCTGGCTACGCCCACGGTGTCCTTCTTCGGGCCTGAAACACCGCTGCTCTACGGGCCGACCGGCGCTAATCACGTCGTTTTCTATAAGGGGATCTACTGCAGTCCGTGCCTGAATGTGCACAATCAGAAGCAGGCCCCCTGCAACGGGAACAATGTTTGTATGAAGTTGATCAGTCCCGACGAGGTCTTTGCCTCGACAAAAATGGTTTTGCAGGGATTGCCCCTTGCGTCTACGCATCGGGTACGGTTCGATGTTTCCGAAAACGACCTTCTCACCGATTATCGTTCCCTCAAATTGGCTTCCTTTCTGCCCTCGGACGTCGTTCCAGTAGCAATGGCCGGGGAACCAAGCACAAGCGCCAAATCCCGTAGGTAGCCATCCACCAGATACTTCGGTAGCAGCGTCGCGTGTTGCGCACTCAGAGCCGATGAGGTCGCCGGAGCCAGTCACAAGCGCTGCTATAATATTCCGTGTCTCATAAAGGAGGAACGAGGAGCAGTTGCTCACTATGACAATCGCACCGAATCATAATTCCCGTCATTCACTCTCTGGATACAGACAGGCTGCGTGCCGGCTTCTGTTTCTTCAGTTCTCATGATGAAATGAATGCGGCTCGTAACTATCGCCAAGCCTCCTCTTCGGCGAATCGCATTTAACGATTTCGTAACAAACTTGGATTGCACTGTCTAATCCCCTGCGATGCCAATCGAAACACCGACGGTCGATCCGCCCTCGAGCTCACGCGTCGAACGGGGGCAAACGTTGCTTCTCCGCTATCTGGCATGCGTGTCTGAGCCGCTCGGTCCGCCGGTACCCTGGAACCAAACCACCTACGTTGCTCTACTCACCCTCGTAATCTTGTGGGCTGCGAGGCTCTACACAACGTGGGCAACATGGGGAGATCTCACCATAGATTCCGGGCACGAAATGTATGTACCGGTTGTTCTCTCCGAGGGCCGGTCGGCCCGTATTTCAACAGTTTCCTCTATCACCTTTTTGGTATTCATCTGAACGTCTTGTACTGGGCCGGTTCTTTTACGGCCCTCGCCTGTGCCCTTCTCGTCTATGTCATAGGCATGGAATTGTCATCTTTGATCGTCGGCTGGACCGCAGGCGCTGTAATACTAATTCAGGCGTTTCATCCGTTCATTTTTAATTTCGCTCTGCCGTACAGCTTCGATACCGCCTATGGCTCTCTGGCCGCTTGCTTATTCATCTGGTTCGGAATACGCGCAGTTCGCGCCGGGCATGGCTGGTGGACATTTGGGGCGGCAAGCGCTGCGGCAGTCGCACTATTGTGTAAACTGGAGATGGGTGCCGCCTGTTATGCGGCCCTGGCGCTTCTGATCGTCCTCCGCATGCTTGTACAGCGATCCTGGAAGAAAATGGCGCTTGATCTAGTGTCCGCACTTCCTGGCGCCGTCGGGTGCATCCTAGTGGCCCGATGGATGATTTCGATCAAGGATGTGAAGTTCATTACTGATGAAAACATCGTAAGCTGGCCGGGCACGTTTTACATGAGAACATTCGGCAAGCGATCGCTTGAAACGACGGGCTTCGCCCTGAACGTTGGTACCCTTACAGACGCAGAGATACGCACGGCCCTGGTGGTGTTGGTCCTGTTGATCTTCTACTGGGTCTTGTATCGCCTGTCCCCCCAGACAACTTCTTCTTCCTTTTGGCGTATAGGTGCTTCTGTCGCCGGACTCGCGGTGCTGGTCTATTTGTTGCCCTGGCAGGCCGAACTCGTGTTCCGGCGGATCTTTTTTCCTCAAGATATGGTTTTTTATGTTGCTCTTGCCGGGCTCATCGCCTTGTGGCACTTCTTGCGCCGCCCGTTACACCAAGATCCCTCGTTGGCACTGCTGTTGACATTTTCAGGTCTCCTGGCCTTTAGGTTGCTCTTTGGAATGAAGCCATCGGGATACGCAATTTATTACAACGGTCCGGTGCTCCTGGGTTTCTTACTGCTCGCAATTGCACTCCTTCCTAGGCATGATCGAGGTCCTCGGTTCATTTTCGGAGCAGAATGTCTCGTCTGCTTTGCCTGTCTCAGCGCGGTTGTGCTTCACTTTGCCGCAATCCTTCCAAGCACAAAGGATTACGTTCCGTTAGCGACTGAGCGTGGGATGATTCGGGTGCCGAAAGAAGAAGCCGAAGCCTATGCTCTCGCAATTGCGTTTATGAAGGAGAAAGCCGCCCAGGGACAAACTGTTCTCTCCTTGCCCGAAGATACCAGCCTTTACTTTTTCTCGGAGACACACTGCCCAACACGCCTTTGGCTCTTTGGACCCGGCTTAGTGGTCCCAGGAAGAATGACCGATGA
>QHZC01000655.1 GCA_003224515.1 Acidobacteriota bacterium | reverse complement strand
GAGCAACCATCCGCCCTACGAACAGTCCGGCACCGTCAGCAATGTCCGCTACTACACCGACCTTGCTTTCGGAGCTTCCAACAACTTCAGCTATTCCGATCCTTCGCAGTTCCTCCAGGCCGACCCGTTGCTCCTCAACCCTCCGATCCTGGGCGCGGGCCAGTACGCCACGGCCCTCGCGCCTGCCCTGCTCGGGAACGGACTCACGCTCCTGCCGCTGAGCCCGGCCTACAACCGCGGCATCGATCCCAGCACCTTGTCCGGACTCCCAGCAGCCATCGTTAGCGACCTGAAAAAGTACATCTACACCGACATCAACGGCAATCCCCGCCCACAAGGCGGCGGCGGCGACCTTGGCGCCTATCAACACTAGGCTGGCGCCACTCTTTAGAAGCGTGACGAAGATTGAGGAGCAACTGGGCTGCGCTTAAAAATCCTGCACATAAAAAGGCGAAGCCTTACCCTCGGCCCACGGCGAGAGTAGCCTTTGCGGCACTTCTAACCAACTCACGGAGAATGGCGGGGATTTTTTCAAATTCCGTGGATTTGTCGAGGAAATGATTTGCGCCGGCGGCGAGGCATTCATCGCGATATTGGGGATAAGGATAGTTCGTGCAAATCAAAACGCAGAGACTGGGATGATTTGGACGAACTGCACGGAGTACGTCGAGGCCGGAGCCTCCGGGCATCTGCAGGTCAAGAATCACAGCGTCTGGCTTCGTTTCGTGGATACAACGAATCGCCTCCGGCACGTCGCCTGCCTGTCCTGCAAGCTCGATACCGGGCACATCCCTCAGAAGGTCGGTCAGCGACTGGACAACGGGCGCCGAGTCATCTGCAATAAGAACCCTCATTTTCCTCCTCCTCAAAGAGCAGCCGCACATGTCTAGAGAATGACAAATCAGAACGAAAATACATCCGGTGAAGACCGTATTCTCCTGTAGGACAAAGTGAACAACGGGTGACCGTCCCTGTCCCGCACACCGAGCGCGCGTACCCAAGACAAAGGAGCTCAAGAGCACGCCCGGATCGTGAGGCGGGTGCATCTCGACACCTCTAGTCCACCAACTGGGATCGCAGAGCAAATCGGATGAGTTCGGCGGTCGTTCTCATTGCTGTCTTCTGCAGAATGCGCGAACGATAGGTGCTGACGGTCTTGACACTAAGAGAGAGCTGCTCGGCGATTTCCTTGACGGTCTTGCCCGAGGCGATCATGCGCAAGACTTGAAATTCGCGGTCTGAGAGCAGTTCGTGAACCGGTGTATCCCCCCCGTCTCTTAAGTCATGGGCCAGCCTTTCGGCCAGTGTGGCGCTGACGTAGCGGCCGCCCGTAAGCACGCGCCGGATGGCCTTTTTCAATTCTTCCGGCACGCTCTCTTTGGTGAGATAACCGGCTGCGCCAGCTTTGAGGGCCCGCCTCGCGTATTGCTCTTCGGGGTGCATGCTGAGGAAAAGAACGGGCAGTTTTGGGCGCAATCGCCTCAAGTCATCCAGGATGTCGAGGCCGCTTTTCCCTGGCATGCTGATGTCCAGAATGACAATTTCCCAATCTTGGCGACGCACACACTCGACTGCTTCCTGGGCCGTCTCTGCTTCCCCGAAGGTTACTTTGGAAAATGCTTCGCCAATGGTTTCCCTGAGCCCGCGGCGAAAGACGGCATGATCGTCGGCGATCAACACTCTCATCTCGAGTCCAATTGGGGAGGGGTTGATGCGAGCAATGGAATCCGCAGAGTCATGGTTGTGCCGACGCCTGGAACTCCTTCAACCTTGAGCTCCCCGTTGAGCAGAAGCGCGCGCTCTTGCATTCCAACCAGGCCGAGAGACCTGCGCGTCTTGGCCTCCTCAGGGTCAAAGCCTCTTCCGTTGTCGTGAACTTGGAAGAGGAGCTGGTCCGCTTCCCGTTCCAAGCGCGCCTCGACACGCGTGGCGTTAGCGTGGCGGGCAACATTGGTGAGCGATTCCTGAAAAATGCGGAAGATGGCCGTAGACCGTTCCGAATCGAGGGCCAGGGGTTCCTGGAGCAAAGTGACGTAGCAGCGGATTCCAGTACGGCTTTCGAACTCGTGAGCCTGCCACTCGAGTGCTGCGGTCAGGCCCAGATCGTGAGCTCGGAGGCAATTCTTCGCAGTGTGACAATCATCTCGTCCACCAGTCGAATGGCCGAGTCCACTTTGGCCCGCAGTTGAGTCTGTCTCTTGGTTGCCTTGCGACCGATCAGTGCGAGATCCATCTTGATCGCCGTACAGGCCTGTCCGAGCTCGTCATGAATCTCTCGAGCAATGGAGGTGCGATCTTCTTCCCGCACGCTCTGGAGGCGGGCTGCAAGAGCGCGGAGTTGATCGAGAGACGCTTTGAATTGATCCTCGGCGCGTTGGCGCTCCGCGATTTCGATTCGCAACTCCTGGTTTATTCGAGAGAGGACGGCAGTTCGTTGTTCAGCGCGGAGTTCCAGCAACTCCTTGGCCTTTGCTAGCGATTCCTCTTTCCCGTGCCTATTGGTCATGTCCCGGGTGACCTTGGCGAACCCCTGCAGACTTCCCTTGGCGTTCCGCAAGGCGGTGACTACAACGTTGGCCCAAAAACGAGAGCCATCTTTGCGGATTCTCCATCCCTCGTCCTCGCTTTGTCCGCGTTGAACTGCCTCCGCCAGAAGCTGTTCTGGTTTTCCGCTTGATACGTCTTCTGCAGGATAAAACACGGAGAAATGTTTCCCGAGGACTTCCTCGGCACGATAGCCTTTTAAGCGTTCGGCGCCACTATTCCAGCTAACAACCTGGCCGAGCGGATCCAACTGGAAAATGGCATATTCCTGCACGCTCTGGACGAGCATACGGAAGCGTTCCTCACTCTCGCGCAAAGACTGTTCCGCATGCCTGCGATCCGTAACATTCTCGAAGGCAACGCCCATGAAATCACCTGAGAGGGGAAAAACTTGAACGGAATAGATACCTTGACGAATGCGCTCGTCGCTGTAGGAAATCTCTCCCAAGTTCTTTGGCTTGCGAGCCTGAAGTGAGGCGAGGCACCCGCTTGGAAACGGCGTTTTTAGGAGCTTGGGGAATTCCGCCAATGTCCTGCCACGCAAGTCCTCGACTGTGGCCCCTGTGAGAGCGGCGGCGGCGGGGTTGAGGTCCATGATCCTGAAACTCCGCACGTCCTTTGGGTTTTCGAGATGCAAAACGACTACCCCCACAGGCAGGCCGCCGAATATCTCTGAATAGAAGGGGAGGGTGGCATCACCAAACGGAGTCAACGCAGATTTTACGGCGTGGGCTTGAGGCCCAGTGGTTCGGCGCGTGGTCATTGTGCCCTGCCAATACCGTGAAGCGGATTGACACCGCTGGACAATCGAGGAAGGACTGGACGCAGGTGGGCCCAAGTACCTGAAAGCGGCCTCGGGTTTTCCCTCTAACGCAACCGCTGGGCTTTGCGAGGAAGGACAGGTGGAACCCCTCCCTCTGTAGGACTGTGCGGGACGTTCTTAAGACAAAAGGTCTGACGCCAGAACCATTTCCCTGCTGACAGAAACAAAAACGCTTCTGACATAACCTCTGTCCCGTGGGCGAAGTGCTAATAAGTGCTTAGCGCTCTCGCCGGGGCTGCCGAACTTCAAATGCTCAGCAACCCTCAGTAACCGGGGACCCTCTCCTTCCGTTGCTTCGCCGCTATACCAGTCCAGCGACCCGGCGAGCCGAAACCCACATAACCAAATCTGGAGGTGTAGTAGTGCGATTTCTTAAGGAACTGTCTTTGTTTTTATGGACGCGGCAACGGAGAATGTTGCGTTTGGCAGCAGAAATTCCCAGCTGGGCGTCCAGGCCCGAGAAGTTGAGATATTTTAGAGGAGCGCTCGTGGTGCTGGCTGTTGTTTTGGGGTGCTCGAGTAACTGCTTGGCACAAACCCAGCGGACCATCTGGCCGAGTTCGACAGTACCCGCGACTCCCGACGTTGGACCCGACTCGTCCGTGGAGCTGGGGGTTAGCTTTAAGGCTGACACGAACGGCTACATTGCTGGCATTCGCTTTTACAAAAGCGTTGGCAATACCGGCACACACGTGGGCAATCTGTGGAGCAATACCGGCACCCTGCTCGCGAGCGCCACGTTCACTGCAGAGTCCGCGTCAGGCTGGCAGCAAGTGAACTTCTCCAAGCCCGTGACCGTCACAGCCAACACCGTCTATGTGGCCTCCTATCACTCTCCCAACGGCCACTTCAGTGTGACGGGGAACTACTTCGCGACCTCCGGGTTCAATAATCCTCCGCTGCATGCCAAAGGAAACCGGAATGGCGGCGCAAACGGGGTGTATTTGTACGGCAGCACCAGCGGATTCCCTACGAACACCTACAACTCCACAAACTATTGGGTCGACGTGGTGTTTATTCCTGGGAGCAGCACCATCTGGCCGAGCGCGGCGGTGCCAACCATTCAGGATGTTGGGGCCGATTGGCCGGTCGAGTTGGGAGTTTCCTTCAAGGCGGACACCAACGGCTATGTCACTGGCATTCGCTTCTACAAGAGTGCTGCCAACACGGGCACCCATGTGGCCAACCTGTGGGATAACGCAGGCAAGCTGCAGGCTACGGCGACTTTCACCGGAGAGAGCGCTTGGGGCTGGCAACAAGTGAATTTTTCAAATCCCGTGGCTATCACGGCAAACACCGTGTATGTAGCCTCGTACCACTCCACAACTGGGCACTGGAGCGCCAACTGGAGCTATTTCGCGACTGCCGGCGTAGATAATCCACCTCTGCATGCGCTGGCAAAAGGGCGTGGCGGCACGCCGGACGGACGATTCGAATACGGCAGCAGCAGCGTTTTTCCCACGCGTACCAATTCCACAAACTACTGGGTTGACGTGGTGTTCACTTCTGATTCGACTACGGCGACGCCGTCGATCACCACGCAGCCGGCGAGCCAGAGCGTGACGGCAGGCCAGACGGCTACTTTTTCTGTGGCGGCCGCGGGCACCGCTCCTCTGACCTACCAGTGGAAGAAGAATAATGTCGCCATCAGCGGAGCGACTTCGTCTGCCTACACCACGCCTGCAACCGCGACTTCAGACGATGGGGCGCAGTTCACTGTTGTGGTCAGCAACACAGCCGGAACTGTCACCAGCAGCGGCGCTACGCTGACCGTGAGCACAGTCTCGACGACGTTGCAGGTCTCGACTGCGCAACTCCCCGGGGGATTTGTCGCTGGTGCGTATACTTCCACGGTTACGGCCAGCGGTGGTTCAACGCCTTATACCTGGAGCCTCGCGAGCGGCACACTGCCTAACGGCCTGGCCTTGAATGCTGGCGGCTCCGTCTCCGGTACTCCCTCTGTAGCCGGAACCTTCTCCTTCACCGTGCAGGTGAAAGACGCTGCGGCACAATCCGCTTCCAGAAACTTCAGCATCAACGTCGCCACTCCGGCGCCTTCGGTAGCCATCACTTCGCCCGTCAGTGGCGCCACCGTCTCCGGCTCCATCAGCATTTCCGGCACCGCTTCCGACTCCGTGAGTATCAGCTCCGTGCAAGTCGCCGTCGACGGCGGCAGCTTCTCCAATGCCTCCGGGACCAACAACTGGTCCTTCAGCCTCAACACCAGCTCTCTTTCCAACGGCTCGCATTCCCTTACCGCCAAAACCTCCGATGCCGCCGGGATGACTGCCATCAGCTCTCCCGTAGCCATCACCGTCAACAATGGAACGCTCGCTGCCGACTGCACCCTCTTCGCTTCCCCCTCCGGCAACGACAGCAATTCCGGCTCCAGTGCCTCCGCCCCCAAAACCTTCTCCGGCGCGGCCAACGCTACTCAGCCCGGCGCGGTCCTCTGCCTCCTCGCCGGTACCTATAACCTAAGCTCCTCCTTTAATCCTCCGGTCAGCGGCTCCCCCTCGTCCTGGATCGTCTATAAAAACTACGGCGACGGCCCCGTCAACTTCGTCTGGACCGGCCCCCCCGACGCTTCCCCCATGTTCAAAATGGGCAACGGCACTTTCCCTTCCAACCCCGCCTACCTCGAATTCCGTGGGCTCAACATGGACGGCAAGGGCAACGCCGCTGACGGCTTCTTCTGCCGCGGCTCCCATCACCTCCGCTTTATCGCCAACTCCATCAACAACACCGGCGGCTCCGGCATCGGCTCCATCCGCTGCGACTACCTCACCTCGGACCACAACCTCATCAACCACAACGGCTACATCCCTCCCTCCCCCACCGTACCCACCAGCTGGTACAGCTGGACCAGCGCCATCTCCTACAACAGCAACCAGTGGTTCGACAATTACTCCGGCTTCCACAACATCGTCTCCAACAACATCATCACCGGCGAAGTCGACCAGAGCACCAACAAAACCGACGGCAACGGCATCATCCTGGACCTCAGCAACGGCTCCTATGACCCCACCACCGCCAACACTCCCCCCGCCCTGATCATCAACAACGTCGTCTATGGCAACGGCGGCCGCTGCATCCTCGGCTACGTCGTCACCAACTTCTGGTTCGTCAACAACACCTGCTACAAAAATGACCTGGACACCGCGGAATTCAATTTCGGCTCCTTCCAAGCCAGCGACTCCCACGACGGCTACGTCATCAACAACATCGCTGTCGCTTGGCAGAGCAACCATCCGCCCTACGAACAGTCCGGCACCGTCAGCAATGTCCGCTACTACACCGACCTTGCTTTCGGAGCTTCCAACAACTTCAGCTATTCCGATCCTTCGCAGTTCCTCCAGGCCGACCCGTTGCTCCTCAACCCTCCGATCCTGGGCGCGGGCCAGTACG
>QHZC01000133.1 GCA_003224515.1 Acidobacteriota bacterium | reverse complement strand
GTGATCCGAATAGGAAGGAGCGTGTCCAGAGTCTCAAGCGCCGTTCTATTGGGAACTCTTGCTCGAGTCGAGAGAAGTGCCTGGTTCTGCGTAAGAATCTGCGCATATTGCGCGAGGATGCGTGCCTTCAGTGCTTCAGGTTCGAATTGATCGAGACCGGGAAGATTCTCGGAAGCGATTACGCAAAGTTTGCCGCACTTCTTTTACAGCACGATGAAAATGCACACAAAAAGCGCAAAACACTTTTCTCTCACACCGCCATCTGCGGGCCATAGCTGCGAACCGGATGGCACCAATTGATTCCCTCAGGCCTGTAAAGCCACGCCGCAGATCCGTGACTCCCGCGGCGATCCAGATGGGTGTTCCCGCAGCAGCCCAATCATCGCAACAAACACACGAGCGCCCTGCGTAAAACAACCAACTCCACGACTGCCAGTGATCCGTAGATTTCCTTTGGGGGAGTTCGATCACCATGGTCTCGAATATAGGGCAGCCGAAACCCTTACGGGGAGAAGTCTTGTGCTTGTGTTAGTTCCCAGCCGCCCTTCGCGATACAGCTTGCGCCAATAAAACACCTGATTCGCGTTCACGTCATGTTGCCGTGCAATCCTGCCCAGCGATGCACCGACCTCCAAGGTTCTTCGATGATCGCCCGCTTTTCTTCGACCGTTCGCCGATGCTTTTTTACTCCAACTCTTAGCGGAAGCATTCGCTCGATTGTGTCCACGATTTCCTCTCGTGGACACATCCAAAGCATCCACAAAGGCATCATTCTCTCTCATACACTCTTAGTAAACACGGTCACAATCAGACGCGTAAGTTGGGCAGAGTTTCTTATCCCGCTGTGGTCAGCCTCTTAGATCCTTTCCCCACCGCTTGCCTTTTGAATTCGCTGTCGGTAAATATCCCTGTCCCATCCTGAAATGTGACAACACCCCAGTTCGAGCATGATTCCGTGTAGGTTTAGTGGGCGTGAAGGTTTGGCAGAAGCGGAAAGGCTTGCACGCATCAGCCAGGAGAAAGGAGGCTGATTGCGGCGAATCGTCGCAATTTCGCGTCCTTACTTTCTTCCGCGGGTCGGTGTCGTCCCCGGAGAGCTCATCCGGAACCGCGAAAGCGCTTCTCCGAGATTCTGAATGAAAGCATCCGAATTATAAACATCCGCCTGGATGCGTGTGCTTTCCGCGGGCGCAGTTGGTTCGACCTCGTCAAGCTGAAATTCATGCGCGACCTCTTCAACAATTTTGGGTGAGATCGGTCGCTGCTGTTCAGCGTAAGCATTGATGAGGGAGTGTTCGCAAAGCAGATTCACCACGCGCGGAATGCCCAATGAATACAAATGGATCGTTTCGACGGCTTTCGGGCTGAAAATCAGCTCACCGCATGCTCCGGCGATCCTCAGCCGCTCGGCGATATAGTCATGGGTCTGCTCTTTCGTCAGAGGGGTCGTCTTACAGCGGAGCATGATGCGCTGCCGGAGTTGTCGCAGTTGTGGCAGCATCAGTTTCTCTTCCAACTCTTGCTGTCCAGACAATACGATCTGCAGCAACTTTTCCGTGCATGTCTCGAGGTTGGTCAACAGCCGAATCTCTTCGAGCACAGGGTAGGTCAGATTCTGCGCTTCGTCCACGATGAGCACGGTAGTTTCACCGGCACGGTAACGCTCGAGAAGCCATTGATTGAGTCGCATTAACTGCTGACTCTTCGTCTGAGAGTCGCAGGAAATACCAAACTCCGCCAGAATGAAATCGAACATTTGATTCGTATTCATCCGGGAATTAAATAGAAACGCAGTCCTTGCCCGCCGTTGATGCAACCAGTCCAGAAGGCGGTTTATGAGGGTGGTTTTTCCTGTGCCGACTTCACCGGTGAGAGTAATGAAACCTTTGCGATTCTGGACGCCATACATCAGTCCGCTTAGCGCTTCCTCGGTCTCTTTGGTAAGAAAGAGGTAGCGCGGATCTGGATTGACGTTGAACGGGTTTTCTTTTAGCCCGAAAAAGCTCTTGTACATGGTCTCTAGACTCTCGCTATCTCCCGCCGATGTTGCCCCATTGCTAGCTGATTTTCTTCGGGCAAACAATTACTCCGCAAACACCAATATTTTCGCGAATCAGGCCTATCGCAACACGAAGGGTCGAGTATGCCACCGGAACCCGAGAGTAATCTGTTGCAATGTGAAGTTCGTGCTGCACGTACCTGCAGCGCAAACTGCTTGATTCGATGCTTGGAATTGGGATGTGTAACCGATCGTAAAATCGGCGTTTCGTCCAAACGGTCGGCTCAGCCCACCCCCTGCGTACCATGAATTATATACCTGTGAAGAAGCGGGACTGACAACGCTCGCGTTTCGGGAATAGCCTACATTGAGACTTGCCGCCCATTCTCGGGAGAGTTGACGACCAAGGCTAAACTGCAATTGATTTGTGTTCGCTCCGGCAAAAACCCCACTCCCACCACTGATACTATGATCATAACTCAGCGCCATATTACCTCGATTCAAGGCGTAGGTGAGGTTGGCCCCTCCGGATCCCGAAACCCTGTTCGTAGAGTTGTTAGCTGGCACCCGGAGGGTGGTGACGTCGGGTCCGCCAAATAGTTGCAGAGCAATTCTCCCAGTGATCTTTCGACCGTACATAAACTGGACAACTTGATCGTCGACCGCTTGTGGATTGCCAATATAGCGATAACCGCTGAAGCGGTACTGAACTCCGAGCGTGTCCGCGCTCGTCAACACGTGGTTGTAACCGACACTGAAGTTTGCATTATTACTCTCGATGTTTCCCGCTTCGATAAACCGGAGGATACTGTAGGTGCCCGCTGCCGTGATTGATCCTCGGGGGCTGACGGTGTAGGCCGCTTGAGTCGCAAAGGCGTTGCTGTAACGAGGGCCAAACGTCGTGAAAATACTTTGGTTGGGTACATAACTACCCTGCAGACCCGGCAGAGGAGGCGCGAGAGGACCACCGGTACCAGGGATGGACAGAGCTGTTCCGGCACCGAAGCCGAACTGGGTTTCGGGGAGATACGAAAACTGGTCGAGGAAGGACAGCTGCCATCTCCCCCAATCGAACATTTCTACGAGACCCAACTGCTGAAAATGAGAATTGTCTTGTGCGCTGTCCGAGGAAAAGCTTGCGCCCCCCGAATAGTTCACGGCCAGCTGCGCCCGGCTCCAAGCTTCCAGCAGACTAAAGTTTCCGGTGACAAGACTGGTCGTATTCCACCCCAAAGAAGTTGCTTGGTTCAGCGCACTTGACCGGACGGTATCAGCGTACTGGAAGCCTGGCAACCAGTAACTGTGACGAATTCCTGGGGTACCCAGCGTAGGATTCTGCACGCCAGTCAACGGGCGGGTGTCCGCATTCAGGTTGGTCGTTGACCCGTGACCGCCATTCGAATCCTGCTCGCCCAAACCTTCGATCAGCGGCGGATACTCGCGGGCCGCAGGTCTTGGCCTGGAGTTATCCTCCTGTGCTGAGATCAAAGAAGTGCTGAGGAAGAGAGCTGCCACGCAGGCCGATCCCACCAAAAATCGTATGTGTCGTTTCATCTGAATCCCCTAAGGCACCACAATTACATCGCCAGGTTGCAGCAAAACATTTTGTTCAGGCTTCTTGCCGTTGACTGCATCTTTGTAGTTGAAGGGAAGTTTCACCTGTTGGAACTTGAAAGCGCCTGCAATACTGTCATGTTAGGCGGCAGCGGAAAGGCGCCCGCGCGCGTGACTTCCCCGGTCACATATATCCGCCGACTGTTAATTGCCGATACGCTCACGGTAACCTGTGGACCGTTCATGTATTTTTTTAGGCCATCAGCGATGACCCCGGAGAGTTGCATGGGCGTCAGGCCAGCGGCCTGCACATCGTTCAACAAAGGCAAAGAAATTTTTCCATCTGGTCGGACAGGAACGGCCCGCGAAACCTCTGCCTCTTTCCAAACATCGATACGCAGAACGTCTTGCGGACCAATCTTGTACTCCGCATCATTCAAAGTCCCCAGCGATGCCGTCCGAGATTTCGCACTCGCCGCCGTTTTATCTGCTGCCGTTTCCGTTGCAGCCGGCTCTTGCACTTCCTGCGCCTGCCCGAAAGCAAAAGCCAGCCAAGCTGCCATAACCAGGCCGGTTGAGAAATTCATTGCGTCCTCCCACTACTCCTCAGATTTGGATACCCGTAAGCCAGTTTGCCTAATTTTGTATAACAAGGCTTTATAGCTGATCTGTAATTCTCGAGCGGCGCGCTTGCGGTTCCACTGCGTGTGCTCGAGCGCCTTCAGAATCAGCTCACGTTCCGTCCTCCGCGACGCGGCGCGGGCAGCCACCTTGAGTGATGAAACCCGCGGTCCGCCACTTACCTGCGGAGGCCCCGGCGGCGCGGCTCGCAGATCCTCGAGCGCCACCTGGGCATCCCCGACAGCCACGATCTTCTTGGCCACATTCTCAAGCTCGCGAATATTCCCCGGCCAGCTATAGGAGGCGAGAAGTCCCATCATTTCGCTGTTCAAAACCGGAACCGTCTTCTTCAATTCAGCGGCATGTCTGGTTAAAAAGCATTCGAGCAGTGCCGGAATGTCTTCCTTGCGATCGCGCAGCGGTGGCAGGCGGAGGCATACCCCACTGATCCGGAAATACAGCTCCCGGCGAAAGCGCTCCGCTTCAGTCTCTTTTTCCAGGTTGCGGGTAGTGGAGGAGATCAATCGCGCGGTCATCTCATCGGTTTTCCCGTTCCGCTCGCCGTCCGGGAGCAAGGAGAGCAGCACGCGCTGGCAGGCGAGGTCGAGCTCCTCCACTCCATCTAGAAATAAGGAGCCCGCGCTGTGGTCCTCTGCTCCAGTTCGCAAGCAATCCTGCACCTGCCCAAGCAGGCGCCCGGGATCGAGCGCTGCGCAGCTAATTTTCTTTAACTGCGCATCTTTTAGGCCAGAGAGACGATGAATGAGTCTCGCGTAGACTTCTTTACCGCTGCCACTCTCCCCAATCAAGAGAACGGCGATGTCCGTACGCGCGATGTCGGCCACCATCGTGTTCAGTGCTTGAATGGCAGCACCTTGGCCAAAGACGAAACCGGCCTTGGCGGATAAGTCCAACTTATGATCGATTTCGAGGCTCATGAATGGACAATTGCCCTACCGATACCCAAATCTTCCTTGAATCGGGATCGTGAAACTTCTGAACTTGAAAGGTGCAATTACGCTACCAGGAGGGTATAAGATTCTAACAAGACGTTCTACGGCGTATCCTATTCATAATACAACGCTTATATCCATCTATGGCAGGCAAATTTCGCAGCTCAGCTGTTGGAATAGTCCCCACTTCCTTCCACTAAGTGGCAAAGTTCTATCCCTTCTCAGCTCTACCCGACTCCGGCAACGGTCCACTTCGCGAACCTCGTAGAGAAGCGCTCATCTTTGAACCTGCGATCGGTGTCCTCATTCTGGAAACGCCCGCACAATTGCGGGCGACATCGGAGGAGAGGATCAGGAATGGAGGGAAGCGCGGCCTGAAGGCTAAGTGATGTCTTCTTTCATTTCCTGAGGAGCGCCGTGATTGCCCGCCGAGCGCGCCCGCGAGGCGATCTCGAATTTTTCAAAGAGCCAGGTTTCTTCCACTGCCAGGTAGTTTGCCAGCAACTGCCGCTGTTCTTTAGAAGGCTCACGATAGCCGTGAATGATCTTGCTCAAGATGCTCTCGTCGATGCCCACTTCGCGCGCAAGGAAGTTCTGGCGCACGGAGCTTCTGAAAAGCTGTAACTTCAGATTCGGATACATCGCTTTACCTCAAACTGCCCCTTGCAGGGATGCATTTAGGGCCCGCCTTCGAAACGAACGGAGACCCTTTTGAAAACTCGCCTCAGTCTTTGCCATATCCGTAGCCGTACTCATAACCGTGGTAATCCTTCGCGCTGACATCCGTGGCGTTGAATACTACGCCAAGAAGTTTCTTCCTATCGAGTGTGCTCGCCGTATTCTGGAGCCTTTCCCGCTGACCGTGATGCGCTCGCACAACCATGACAATGCCGTCGCAGGCCGCACTGATCAGCTCGAAATCCACCCGGGGCAGAATGGGCGGCGCGTCGATGAGAATGACTTTGAACATTTCGCCGCAGTGGCCAAGAAATTCCTGCCAGCGCGTCCCAGCAAAGAGTTCCGGCGGAGGAGAAGAAACCATGCCGGCCGGAAGAATGAACAGATTTTTCTGATTGGTCGCCACAATGGCTTCGTCGGGGGCCACGTCGCCGGAAAGAATTTCTGCAAGCCCCGGAGAGTTCGGATGGTCGAGCATAGAAGTGAGCCCGTGCGCCCGCATATCACCATCAATCACCAGGACGCGCTGCTGCGGAAGCTGCGCATAGCACAATCCAAGGTTCATGGTGGTGAGGGTTTTGCCTTCACCGGGTAAAGAGCTGGTGATTACGATCGAGTGCAAACCGGATTTCGACTGCGCGCGCATCAACCTGGTGCGCAATCCGCGGTAGGCCTCTAAAGCAGCATTCAAAGAGCCGTCCTCGCGGAGAACCAGACGCGCGGCATTTCCATTT
>QHZC01000654.1 GCA_003224515.1 Acidobacteriota bacterium | reverse complement strand
GATGACTTGTACTATGAGCGCGCCGAAGGCGCGGAGCACAGCGAAGCGGCTTGGGCGCGTCGCGTCGGACCGTTTCTGCAATTTCTGTATCCCGCACGCGAGGCCGCTGTATAATCCGCGCTCTAGTCACCGGGTTTCGGAGGGGCGTCGAATGTCGGAGGACCGGCCGCTCACCATTCTCTGTGTCAGTTCCTACGAAAAGGGTCAGGAGTTCATCCGCACCGCGAAAGCGATGGGCTGCCGCGTTCTTCTCCTGACCGTCGAAAAACTTCGCCATGCCGACTGGCCAAAGGAGTGTATCGACGAAGTCTTCACCATGCCGGAAGAGCTTCCGTTGCAAAATCTGATTTACGCGGTGAGCTATGCTGCAAGGTCGCAGACCATTGATCGCATCGTCGCACTCGATGAATTCGACATGGAGAACGTCTCCGCCCTCCGTGAGCATCTCCGCATCCCCGGCTTGGGCCTCACTGCCGTTCGCTACTTTCGCGACAAGCTGGCCATGCGCGCACGGGCCCGCGAGGAAGGCATCCTCGTCCCCGAATTCGTCCACGTTCTCAACTACGATAAACTTCGCGAATTCATGTTCCGGGTTCCCGGTCCCTGGCTGCTCAAGCCCCGCTCGCAGGCCTCCGGCATCGGCATGAAAAAGATTCATTCACAGGAAGAGCTCTGGCCATGGCTCAACCAGCTCGGCGATCAGCAATCGTTCTACTTGCTTGAGCAATTCGTTCCGGGCGCGGTCTATCACGTCGATAGCGTGGTTTCAGAGCACAGGACTGCCTTCGCCGAAGCTCATGCCTACGGTACGCCGCCGCTCGATACCTCGCATCACGGCGGGGTATTCACGACGCGCACGCTTCCTCGCGAAGCGTAAGAAACCAAATCGCTCCTCGAAATCAATCGCAATCTCATCGAGGGCCTTGGTCTCACGCGCGGCGTGACCCATGCGGAGTTCCTGCGGTCGCACGCCGACGGCAAAATCTATTTTATCGAAGTCGCCGCTCGTGTCGGCGGGGCTTATATCTCGGACGTCATTGAGAGCGCAACGGGCATCAATCTCTGGCGCGAGTGGGCGCGGCTTGAAGTTGCAGCCGGAAATCAGCCTTACCAGCTCCCGCCTGCGCGTGGAGACTACGCCGGCGCGGTTCTTTCTCTGGCTCGCCAGGAGCATCCTGATACTTCCGCATATACAGACCCCGAAATCATTTATCGCGTCACGAAGTATCATCATGCGGGTTTCATTCTGAAGTCCCAAAGCCACGAACGAATCGAGCAGTTGCTGGATTCCTACGCGCGCCGTTTTCACCGAGATTTCGTTGCCACTCAGCCGGTTCCCGACAAACCAAGCTCTTAGGATCATTCCTCGCGACACACGCGCCACACGCCGCCGCTTTACCAACTGGGCCGTAAAGCCCCGGCGTTCAGGCCGGGATATAAGGCTTGCTTTTCTTTCCGCTCCATCCTAGACTCCTCGCGTCCGAAAGACCTAGGGCCGGGCAGGCCCGATGTGAAGCCTGTGGAGATGCGGCGCGGTAAGGCCGATCTGTGAAGCAGGAACCCGCCGAAGAGACTTCGCAAGAACTAGCGAAGCTTCGTAGGAATCCTCGCCATTAATGGCGAGGAGGATGTCAAATTTGGGGTGGATTTCTATCTTTTCACGGACGGCCGTCCAGCCCGGCGCGTCCTGTACTGAAGTCTAGTTACTGTCTGGAACAGCGCTCTCACACATTGTTTGCCGCGCGCTCTTCCGAGGAATACAGTTGCACTACCCCGTCTGGAAATCTGCGTGGGGTGGTGCTGTCCCTTGGGAGGTCCGATGTGGGGCAATAAGAAGCCGGATGCACCGCAAGCAGGGC
Organism: Acidobacteriota bacterium; assembly: GCA_003224515.1. Classification (GTDB taxonomy): domain Bacteria; phylum Acidobacteriota; class Terriglobia; order Acidiferrales; family UBA7541; genus Acidiferrum. The sequence goes on along the minus strand of QHZC01000654.1, from coordinate 2,577 downwards.
AACCGGATCCATGGAATTTACGAACGAATCAGCCGCCGAAGCCCGTTCCGGCGACTCGGGAGGATAAACCCGCGATGAGTACAGATGCGATGCGTCTATTGGGTGCAACCACGGACCGCGCCATGGCGCGGCTCGGGGCTAGCCTGCACGTGAAAGGGGAGATCTCCGGCAACGAAGATCTGTTGATCGATGGCTCGGTCGAAGGACTGATTCAGCTCGATGAGAGGAAGCTGACTGTCGGGGCCGGGGCAAAAGTGACCGCCGACATCATTGCTCATGATCGAAGACGGCGCCTACTTCAAAGGCTCCATCGAGATCGACAAGAGTCCAGAAAAAGAATCCGGCAAAAATGCATTTGCCCGGACCTCTCCGGCGGGCGCCGGCGCACCGGCAACCAAGACCATCTAACTTTCATCCACATTCAGCTAGGTCTTCGACAACGGCGCCCCGGCTTAGCCGGGGCGCCGTTCGTTTGGTGTGCCGAGGCGAGGCCTGAAAGAAGCGCAGCGCAAACACGCGAGCCGATGATCTATAAACCTTTCCTAAGCGGTGCTCCGGAGGCAGCGCCGGCGTGAAGGGTGGCATCGACATTCTCGACGCCCAACGCGCTCCCATCAATGAGAGAACGGCAAGTGTCAGTTTCAAGGATGCCAACACCCTTCTCGTCGTAACTCCCAGTCTCACCCTGGATCTCAGCAGATCGCCATCACAAATCCCGACGGCGAAATAGTTTCGCTGGACGCTGCCCTCATAGCCAACTAAGCGAGTTCTTGTGTCTTCTCCCTGTTCGGAATGCCTACTAACCTTTTTCGCGGTATGCTCATCGAACTTGGAGAGAATGAAAAAAGAGATTCGCTGCGCGGGGAATTCGCGCCCGGCGCGCGACTCAACAAGAGGGTCAAATGGAAATGCGAAAATTAGGAAACTCGGACATGAAAATAACGTCTGTCGGCTTCGGCGCTTGGGCCCTCGGTGGTTCCGGCTGGGAGTTCGCCTGGGGCCCGCAGGATGATGCGGATTCTATCGCCGCCATTCATCGTTCCCTCGAACTTGGCGTCAATTGGGTCGATACTGCCGCCGTCTACGGCCTGGGTCACTCCGAAGAGATCGTCGCGCGCGCGCTGAAGGAATGGCGCGGCCCGCGGCCTTACGTTTTCACCAAATGTGTTTTGCGCTGGAACGCGAAGGGGAACATTTGGAAGGAATTCACTCCCGAATCCATTCGCCGCGAATGCGAAGACAGCCTCCGCCGCCTGCAGGTCGACACCATCGATCTCTATCAAATGCACTGGCCCCCGGACGACGGCAAACCCGGCCTGGAGCAAGCCTGGCAAACACTCGCCGCCCTGAAGACCGAAGGCAAGGTCCGCTGGATCGGCGTGTCAAATTTCAATGTGGCCCAAATCAAGCGAGCCGAAAAGAGTGCTGTGGTCACTTCTTTGCAGCCACCCTACTCCATCATCCGCCGCCAGATTGAAGCTGAGACTCTCCCGTATTGCGAAAAGCAAGCCATCGGCGTGATCTCCTATGCACCGATGGCCTCCGGTCTGCTCACTGGGGCCATGACTCGCGAGCGCGCCGCCGCCCTGCCGGCCGATGATTTTCGCAGCCGCAATCCGGAATTTCGCGAGCCACGCCTGTCGAAAAATCTCGAGCTCGTCGAACGTCTTCGCCAAGTCGGCGCGCGCCACCGCCGCGCGCCCGGTGAAGTGGCCATCGCCTGGACCCTGCGCCATCCCGCCATAACCGGCGCCATCGTCGGCGCCCGCAATGCCAAGCAAGCCGAAGGCGTCATGCGCGCCGGCGAGCTCAGGCTCACCGCCGAAGAGATCGCAGAAATAGAAGGGGCAGCCGCTGTTGCCACGGCTCGATAAGAGTTCTCAATAGTCAGAGCGGAGCCAATAAATGGACTTTGGACTCAAAGGGAAAAGAGTGGTCGTCTCCGGTTCGACCGCGGGCATTGGCTTGGCCATCGCCGCCGCGCTGGCCGCAGAAGGCGCGCAGGTCGTTGTCAATGGCCGCACAGAAGCGAGAGTGACGGCTGCCCGCAACAGCATCCGACAGCGCGTCAAGGATGCCGACGTCCGCGGGATTGCTGCCGATCTCGGCACCGCCCAAGGTGTTGCGATTTTCCTCGAACAAGCGCCGGGGGCGGACATTCTGGTTAACAACCTCGGAATCTTTGAGCCCAAGCCGTTCCTGGAGATCCCCGATTCCGACTGGCTGCGTTTTTTCGAAGTGAACGTACTGAGCGGCGTTCGCCTTTCGCGCCACTATTTACCCGACATGCTAAGGAAAAACTGGGGCCGCATGATCTTCATTTCCAGCGAATCCGCGCAGCACATTCCCGCAGAAATGGTCCACTACGGGATGACCAAGACCGCCCAGGTGGCTATCGCTCGAGGTTTGGCGGAATCAGTCGCAGGCACCGGCGTCACCGTAAATTCCATTCTTGTCGGTCCGACTGCTTCCGAAGGCGTCGGTGATTTTGTCGAAGGCATGGCCAAACAGCAGGGCGTGACGAAAGCGGAAATCGAAAAGCAGTTTTTTTCAACTGTCCGCCCCTCTTCGCTCTTG
>QHZC01000650.1 GCA_003224515.1 Acidobacteriota bacterium | reverse complement strand
GATTTCAGACTTAGACCTGAGTCAAGCATAATTCATACTGGATAACGTTCATTGCGCGGCGTCAAGCACCAGGCGAGCCTAGGCTGGTTGGGAGACGGCGGAAGGGAGGCGCTAATCCACCACCAGTCCGTCAGCTCGAAATTGCCCAATCACCACGCTTACGCGATCCCCGCGTTTCACCAGCCTGCCCTTGTTCGAGAACGCCATCCAGTAGGACATGCCTGCCCGGGGTGTGCTGCTCTGACGCAACTTTCCAACCTTTTCTAGCGAGGGCACCACCAGCTTCACCTGAGCCTCCGGGTCGATTAAGAAGGGCTCAGCCTTCTTATCGTTGAGCGTCTTGGCTTTGTCGGCGTCTAACACACGGTAGGTAAATCGGATGACCTCGCCCGACTCTGCCCACTTCACGGTAAGAGAGTCAACTCCCCAGACGAGCTCGTAATATTTGCCCGCTCGTCCCGCAAACCGATTTGGCTGATAGTGCTTTGCAGCCGTAGCCCCTGACTGCCTGGTCGGGGCAGGAGATTGCGCCCCCACCGGTGTAACCAAATAGCTGCTCGCGAGAACTCCGGCCAGCAACATGAATTTAGCTTCCCTTACCTTGAGTTTAAGCATTGCCGATGTATCCTTGTGCCAGTTGCCGCCAGGCTCGCGGGGCGGACGGCCTGCGCCAAACCCCGCTCCTGTTTTCCTCGGTTAACAACCACCCCGAAGTCAAAAATGAGAAAAGATCTGCGCAATATGGTAAGTGCGCTGCTCTCGACTCCCTTTCCAAGGCGTGTTGGAAAGCTTCTCACCTATCCACAAGCACGAGACGTGCCAATCATCGCATCAGCATGGTCGCCCGGCTTCCCCAAATTAGGCCATCTCCGAAAACGAGGACGCTCGCAGCTCCTGAAGTCCCTCGAGTCTCGGAAGTAGTATGCACTGCAGGCGACCGTATGCATCCTGCCACCCCCTGCGGAGACCGCGCCCACGAGAAAATCAACTCATTCATCATTCAAAACTAGGCTTCCAGCAGTTCGTCTTCAGCCGAGTTTGCCCTGTTCCTTGCATTTCTCCTTCGCCTCGGGATTTAGTTGGGAGCCGTTTTTCTCCTCTGCTTCCTCATGCAGTCTGCTCGGCTTGAGCTGTCAACCCCTTGTCTTTCAGAGCCTTGCCTGCGCGCTGCGGGCCCCCGACCACCTCTGGCGCATACATCCAGGAGGCCAGCTTCTTTCGGACCCTGGCACTTTGACGCCGTCTGCTATACCTCTTCCCTGACGGCCTAGAATTCAAGTGCCGTCCCGCTTGAGGCCGGGACGGCACTTGTTCATTTCTACTGGGCATTAGTTGCCCCGGTTATTGTGATCACTCGATCGACTACCGCGCGACCAGGGCGAGTGGCGTGAATCCGCCGATCGTTCCGGTACCGTCGTTGACAACGGCGAGCGCTCCTATATCGGGGAGCGATGGCAGGGTGGCTGGCGTCGCGTACGTCACACTGAAGCTGCATGTGCCGCCGATCGCCACTGAGGAACAGGTGTTTGCAGACACAGTGTACAAACCTCCGGTGTTGAGCGGCAGAGTTTCCGCCGTAATTTGCAGCGGAGCGGTCCCGGTGTTCTGAACCGTGATCACGCTGGTGACCGCAGCGCGCGGCGTCGGAATTGTGAATGTGAAGGTGCTGACACCTAGCACGCTCGCCAGCGTTCCATTGGTCGCAGACATAATGTTCAACGTACCCTGACCACCACCGCCACCACCACCGCCGCCGGTTGTAGCCGCGAACTCGATCGCCCCGGCGTCAACAGCGTTGTTAGTCTTCCTCGCATTGCCGAAGAAGTCCAAGGCCGGCGCTGGCGCGTAGGTAGGAGAACTGGACGGGACGTAATTTACGACCGGCGAACCCGCCGCAGGCGCGTAGTTGCCGAGTACGGCACCGGTCACTGGGTTCGTCATCGCCAGTGGGCCCCAGCTGATGTTGATCCAGTTGTTGCCCTCGTCCACGGTCGCGGCTGGCGTCAGGTTGAAGACGGGGTTGGGCACGGTCGCATCCGAGATGCCTGGTGGCACTCGGTAGCCCCCCGACTTAAATTCCGGCGGGACTCGCGAACCGTCGCAGTACTGGCTGACGACTGCAGGGTTGGATGCGCTGTTATTTAAGCCGCCATAACCGTTGATACTCGTCAGTATTGAATACCTCGGCGCGAGCTGCCCTCCGGTGTGGTTGGTTGGTCCGGTGTCGCCTCTCACTCCGATGTCCCAGTAACTTCCGCTGGGGAACGAGGTAACGCATTGGCCGCTGCTTGCCTGGCTCAGTGTGGGAACTAGCGTGACTACGTGCTGCTGGTTCAGGGTTCCCGCACCGAAGGCGCCTACTGTGATGTGGAACGAACGGTTCTGCCAGAACACGTCGTTATACAGTTCCGGGTACGAGTACCGCCGGCAAGTTCCATTGTTGGCGGTGGTACCCGCATAATGGCCTGCGGGGCAGGTAATC
>QHZC01000649.1 GCA_003224515.1 Acidobacteriota bacterium | reverse complement strand
CTTCGGCCGGAAAAATCTCCAGGTCCGCACCAAAAAGACGCATGGTCTGCAGCTTTTCTTTCGCAAATCCGTCCGAAGAAATGGGCGTGAAGTGGTAGCCTTTGATCGCGCAGACCATCGCGAGAGACGATCCCGTGCTTCCTCCCGTCCATTCAACGACGCGCATCCCCGCGCGCAGCTCGCCGCGCGCCTCTGCCTCTTCAATCATCGCCAGCGCCATGCGATCTTTGTAAGAGCCAGTGGGATTGTAGTACTCCAGCTTTACCAGAACATCAGCCATGGAGGACGTCACCACTTTCCTCAGCCTCACCACAGGCGTATTCCCGATCGCATGCAAAACCGAATCTCGAATTGGATTGCTGTGCGCCATGATCTTCTCCCCACGCCCGCCGCAGCTTACGCTCCTGGAATTGGATGCAGCAAGATCCGCATTGGCACGCCCAGCGACGGGCTGAGGATTCAAAAAACCGCCCTTCTTGCACAAGCTTGGGTGCAATTCACACGGAAAATGCCCCGAGCCTATGCCTCAATAAGTTGTTTTAAGAGGCTGTCTATAGAGCGCCAGCCAGCTGTTGGTAAACTCCTCATGCCCAATAAAATTCTCTTCTTGAATTTAACAAGGACGTCTTAAATTCTGGTTGACGAAAAAGATCGCTGAATAGCCTTTCCCCATCGCATAGCTCAGCCCACCGCGCGTCCCATACCAATACTTACTGTTTTCAAGTTCTTCGCATTGTTGCAAAAATGTCATCTTCCAGGCTGGATTGCTCAGCGGCTCTACTTGCTCCCGTATTTCGACGAGACGCTGGAATAGTATTTCCGCTATGTTTTCCAAGCTTTTGGATCGAATCTCGGCGGCAATGATAACAGCGTCATCGAATTGCAAGGTCCAATAGAGGTCATTGCTATATATCGAAGCGGGTATGGTGCTACATTATTATGATTAATCGTGTGCGACAGATACAGGTACGGCATTCAGGCGTCAGCGCATTGCACCAAGATAGTACAAAGGGGGCAGTTTCGAAACCTCCTATCCCTGCAAGCAGTTGACGCTCGAACACGGATTCAGTAGCCTCACTCTGAGCCCTTCACTTACAGTTTTGCACTACTTGTTCTGGTCAAGGGAGACCCTCAATGGTTAACAAGAGCGATTCGGCTATTTCTCGCCGTGAATTTGCACGCCGCGCTGCCTTGGTTTCCGCGGCTGCATCGTTGTCACCGTCAAATCTGCTTAGTCCGGAGTCTGTCGCTGCACGGCTGCCCACGCAGCAGGCCCCGAACGCGCCAAAGCCCTCACCGGAAGGCCATGCCGAGGTCGAATCACGGATTCAGTCTATCTACGCTCAATACGGCCGCCGGCTCACTGACTCTCAGAAAGCCGATATCCGGCGACTAGTCACCGAAACGCAGCCGACGCTCGATCGTCTGCGAGCGTTGGCGACGGACAACGGAGACGGGCCCGGGCTTTACCTTAAACCATTGATGGAACGGGAAAGGACGCCCTCGCCGATGCCGGCGACACAAAAACCTGCTAATCCGCCAAAGAATTCCTGAGGAGCGTCGCGAATGCCTGGCGAAGAGACTTATTACCTGTCTGTAAGCGAACTCGCGAAACGCATCGAATCGAAGAAGCTCTCACCCGTCGATCTAACGCAGGCATATCTCGACCGCAGTCAAAAGCTCGGGCCGCGATTTAACGCCTACGCTCGCTTGACGCCGGAGATTGCCCTCGGACAAGCCAAGGCGGCGGAAATAGAAATCCAGCGCGGCCACTACCGCGGCCCTCTGCATGGGATTCCTTACGCCGCGAAAGACCTGCTGGCGGTGAAAGGGCTTCCGACCACCTGGGGCGCGAAGCCCTATGCGAACCAGGTCTTCGATTACAACGCGGCAGTGATCGAACATCTGAACCGCGTGGGCGCTGTGATGATCGGCAAAGCAGCCATGATCGAACTCGCGGGGGGGATGGGCTACCGCTTCGCTTCTGCTTCCTTGCAGGGCGAAGCCAAGAATCCCTGGAACACCACTTGCTGGACTTGCGGGTCGTCCTCCGGGTCAGGCGCGATCGTGGCCGCAGGCCTGGCGGCCTTTGCGATCGGCTCGGAAACATGGGGTTCCATCATCTGCCCTTCGGCATTCTGCGGAGTCAGCGGTCTGCGGCCTACCAACGGACGCGTCAGCCGTTACGGTGCGATGGCGCTCGCGCCTTCGATGGACAAGATCGGCCCGATGGCGCGCAGCGCAGAGGACTGTGCGCGCATCTTTGCCGCAATCGCAGGGCATGACCCGAAGGATCGAGGAACTGTGCCCATTGATAAGGGTGCCTTTACCTATTCGCCGTCCATGGAACTGCATTCGCGACCGCTAAAGGTCGGCTGGCTCACGAATGCATGGAAATCCCTTTCGCCAGGCGTTGCGAAGCCCATCGAAACTGCAAACAGGGTCCTCAAGAAGTATTTCTCGAGCATGAAGGATGTTGCTTTACCTGTTGGTCCCTGGGAGGATGCGGGTAATATTATCGTTGCCGTGGAGTGTGCCGCTTCTTTCCGGTCATTGATTCGCTCCGGGCGAGTGAGCGAATTGACCGATCCGTTGGGGCAAATCGCCGGCTACTTGAACGAACAGTATTTCGCTGCAGACTATCTGCAAGCTCTTAAAGTGAGAGAAATCGCTCAGAAGAAAATGGATTCCTTGTTTGAGACATTCGACGTCATCGCTACAGCAGCGCAGCCTGTTCCAGCGACACCTCTGACATTGAATCTCGAGACCGATCTGGTATTTCCCGATCCTCTCGGTGGCATCGGCAATATTTGCGGGCTTCCGGCAATGTCCGTCCCTTGCGGATTCACGGATAAGAATCTCCCGGTCGCGCTGCAATTTGTGGGCAGAGCGGGTGACGATTTTGCGGTTATCCAGGCGGGACGGACCTTCCAGCTGCATACGGACTGGCATAAGAAACATCCGAAGATTCATTAGAAATCGTCGTGCGAACTAGATTGAAGGAGTGAATGCCGGTAACTTCAGGTTTGTTTCATGATTTCGTGAACGGCGCAAAGAAGCACCCCGCGGCTAAACAGCTTCGCGAGTAAACGCATGGAAGAGTCGCCCCGCGCAAAATCTACGGCCGCCCATTCTCTGTAGCCGGACATATAGGGAGCGCGAAGCTCCGGGCGATTCTGCAGTAGGCGCCCCGTCGGTTCCGGGCCATCATTCCGGGCACGACTATGTTCCTGACGAGCAAGTCGATTGAGCCTTTGTGCTTTTCTACCTTTTTCAGAGCTTCAGCACCCTCGCGTGCTTCGATAACACCGTAGCCGGCGGATTCCCCGCGCACGGCTTCGTCTCACCCTCGGCAAGCAGGATCGTTTCCGTTCCTTGGGGCGCCTCCGAGACCGTTCGCGTTGTCCCAATGCGCTCGCTTGGTTGGTCGGCTCGCAGAAGATAAATTTTGAAAGAAGTCGCTCTCCTGACTTCGCTGTAAACTCAGATGAATCCGCCGCTCTGCTTCACGACGCTGTGAGCGGTAGCCAGGCCCAGCCCGGTGCCCTTCCCCTTGAGGCTTGCTCGTGAAGAAGGGCTCAAAGATATGTGCCTGGGCCTACGCATTCATTCCTGTGCCGAGATCCGAGACCGCCAGGAGAATGTAGCGGCCCTGCCGGACAATGGGATGCACAGCCTTATAAGTGCTGTCAAAGTTTCGCATTGGAGGTCTCAATAAGGAGAAGCCCGCCGTCCGGCATGGCGTCTCGCGTATGCAATCGAATGGGAAAAGGTCGCAAAAAAATGTGGTGCCAAAGGACCGGGCAGTCTCTCAAAACAGCCTACTTTTACTACGATTCCGCGCATGTTACGCTCCCCCCGTTCTTTGACAACGAGGACACGCGCCTTGCTCACAGTCCGCGCGGGAACTACCGAGGAGGCAATTCTGCTATGCACGATACTTGGAAAGATATGTTCGTCATGGGGCTTCCCCTGGTGGAAAAGATCCTTCGGCCGATCATCGTTTATGCCTTCCTGGTGATCAGCCTTAGGCTCTCCGGGAAGCGCGAACTCGTCCAGCTCAATCCGTTCGACCTGGTCGTCTTGCTGACACTCTCGAATACCGTGCAGAACGCCATAATCGGCGAAGACAACAGCGTCCTGGGCGGAATCGTAGGTGCTACTTCCCTACTCCTCACCAACTATCTCGTCGTTCGCTTCCTCTACGATCACAGGAAACTCGACCAGTTGGTGGAAGGCAGATCCGATGTCTTGGTGGAGGCTGGCAAGGTGCGCACGCGGAATCTGAAGAAGGAGCTAATCACCTTGGCGCAGCTCGAAGCGGCGGCACGAAAGCAAGGCTTCGAGTCGCTCGCCGAAGTCGAGCAATGCGTGCTCGAGCCGGGCGGGACGCTTACTTTTCTCGGGAAGAAACCCTCCGGCGAGGACATACGCCACCAGGAATTGCTTGGGAAGCTAGAGGGCCTGACGCAGGAAATCGCCCTATTGAGGGGTTCCGAACCGCCGGCGCGCGCTTAGCTCACTGAAGGAAGAGTCCTGTCATTGCCACGGCCATGCCCAAAGCACCGATGAGTACGCCACCGAACCAGAATCCCCTTCGTTTGGTCAGAACTGTGATAGAGCAGATGACCAGCCCTATTTCCAGAAGTACCTCACCAGCATCAAGGCGGTCCGCCTTTCGCAACGTCAAATCGCGCTCTTCTTCCAAATTCTTCGCCTCTTTGCTGACATCGACTTTGTCTCCTTCGTAATGCTGGACTTCCTTTGCGTATTTCTCCTTCAGTTCTTCGCCCATCTCCTTGTTCAGTGGTGCCACAAGCCTGACAACGTCGGAGAATCCCTGAGCTTCGTGAAGGCGGACGCTCTTCGCCTGGTACTGTGTCCAGCGACTGGCGGACTGAGTTTCAAGGCGCAACGCTTCCGTATGCGACCGATGGCCGAGCAGGGACACACCGGCCACGAATACTGCCATGATCGAGATCGTAATCGAAACGGGAAGGACCAGCGGATGGTCCTTGTGCTCGTGATGACTCTCGGGAAGACCGATACCCTCGCTCATTTCTCTACTCTCCCACTTTGGGACTAGGCCGCAGAATCAGAGGAAATGACCTGCAGCGACTCGTGCGCCGCCGCCAGCGTGCGGTCAATATCCTGGGACGTGTGCGCCACGGAGACAAAGGCAGCCTCAAACTGTGACGGCGCCAAAAATATGCCCCGATCGAGCATCTCGCGAAAAAACCTGGCGTATCTCTTCGTGTCTGAACGCTTGGCATCCGTGTAGTTTCTCACCGGCTCCGGGGTGTAAAAAACTGTCGAGAGCGAGCCGATGGCGTTGATCTGCGCAGGAATTCCGGCATCAGCCAGTTCAGCGCGGAGACCAAAGACCAGCCGCCGCGCCAATTGCGTCATCTCTTCGTACAGCCCAGGCTTTGTGAGTTGCTTGAGCGCCGCAATGCCGGCTCGCATCGCCAGCGGATTTCCCGCAAGCGTGCCCGCCTGATACACCGGGCCGAGCGGCGCCACATGGTTCATCAACTCGGCGCGCCCCCCATAAGCGGCCACGGGAACCCCGCCACCGATAATTTTTCCGAGCGTCGTAAGATCCGCTTCGATGCCGAGAAGTTCCTGGACGGAGCCATTGTGCAAACGAAACCCTGTGATCACTTCGTCGACAATCAGCAACGCGCCGTTTTTCTTGGCGATTGCCTGCAATCCTTTCAAGAATCCCGTCTCCGGAGGAACAACCCCCATGTTTGCGGCGATGGGCTCGACGATGACCGCAGCGATTTTATCCTTATGCTGGAGAAATACGCGCTCGACCGCATTGAGATCGTTATAAGGCACGTTCAATGTCAACGCAGCCAGCGCCGCCGGCACTCCCGGGCACTCGGCAATTCCGAGGGTAGCGAGACCAGAACCCGCCTGCGACAGGAAACTGTCCGCGTGCCCGTGATAACAGCCTTCGAATTTGACGATGAAGTCTCGCTTCGTCGCCCCGCGTGCCAGCCGCACGGCGCTCATCGTTGCTTCTGTGCCGCTCGAGACAAAGCGAATTTTCTCAATGAAAGGAATCGCTCGCGTGATTAGCGTGGCCAGCTCCAGCTCCAGCTCGGTGGTCACGCCAAAACTTGTGCCGCGGCGCGCCTGGTCGGCAATGGCCTCGCTAATGGCTGGATTTGCATGTCCCAGGATCATCGCACCCCAGGAGCACACAAAGTCGAGTAGCTCATTTCCGTCCGCGTCGTAGAGGTGCTGCCCGCTGCCACGCTCGATGATCAGAGGCTCTCCACCGACGGACCGGAACGCCCGGACGGGACTGTTCACGCCGCCAACCAGCACCTTCTCGGCGCGCTCGAAAATCTCACGCGAACGCTTGCGCTCGCGCTTCAATAAGGGTTGCGCTGTACTCATATTTTCTCGATTAAATTAACACGCCTTCAGCCAGCGTGCGACATCCTTGGCGTGATAGGTAAGA
>QHZC01000652.1 GCA_003224515.1 Acidobacteriota bacterium | reverse complement strand
AGACGGTTTTCATCTCGGTCAAACCCTCATCAACGACTACGGACGCCCCTACGCAGAAGGTTTTAATAACGTCACAGGTCTCAGTGCCTTCGCGGTTGCTGGACCTCTTTCTCTGTTCTTTCGCGGTGAGTATCAGAAGACTCCTAGGACAACACCATACCCTGCAAGCGTACTCCAGGCGATTGACGGCTTCGAAGATTCGACGTCCCCGCTCTCCAATGGTACCCCTGACATAAACCGGTTTCGTTTGCTGGACAGCGCCGTCGCACTTACTGTCAAAAATTTTCAGATCTCTTTCGGGAAACAGAGCCTTTGGCTCGGGCCCGGCACCGGGGGCCCCTTCTTATTCAGCGACAACGCAGAACCTATCCCAATGTTGCGCATTGATCAAATTTCAGCGGTTTACATTCCGGGTATTTCCAGGGTTTTGGGAATGATGCGTTCGGAGTTCGGTCTCGGCCGGCTGTCAGGCCAGCATTGGATCTTTTCCGGAGGTCGATTGTTTGGACCTAACATTAGTGATCAACCCTTCCTCCATGTTGAGAAGATCAGCTTTAAGCCCACTTCAAATTTCGAGTTTGGCATGGGAATTAGCGCAGTGTTTGGCGGTCCCGGGATACCCATCACGTGGCGGAACTTTTTCAACACGTTTACCATTCTTGGCAATTCGACCGCTCTTCCCGGAACCCGACAGGACCCGGGAGATCGTCGCTCCACTGCTGACTTCACATACCGACTTCCTCATCTACGCAACTGGGTCACACTTTATGGAGACTCGCTCGTGGAAGACGAAGTATCACCGATCGGCTCTTCCCGACCATCACTGCGACTCGGTCTCTATCTTCCCAAGGTTCCAGAGTTGCCTAAGCTCGATCTCCGGATGGAAAGCGTTTATACCGATGCTCCCCATACCGTGTTCGTCGGCAACGTCTATGACAACGGGCGATTCCGTTCTGGATACACCAACTTTGGTCAGATCATGGGGAGTTGGATCGGGCGTGCTGGCAAAGGTGGGCAGGGATGGGCAACCTACTGGTTTTCTCCTCAGAGCACACTACAGCTCATGTATCGTCGGCAGCAAGTGGATGCTAAGTTCCTCAAAGGTGGCGGCCTCAACGACTTCGGTATCAAGGGCGAATACAGTCCGCGCTCCCAGTTGTCCCTGCAGGGCTTCATTCAATATGAAACCTGGAAATTCCCGATTCTGTCGCCAAGGACTGAGTCAGATGTCACAGTCTCGCTACAGTTAACGTTTTATCCGCACTGGAATTCGGAAATAGCGGGTCATTAACATCAGCCAGCCGCTGGAACATTCAGTATGAAGACTGGCGATTCCCGATTCTCGCTGCCACCCCAAAGTCGAATGTAACCGGTTCGATCGAGTTAACGTTCTGATGGAGCAAAGGGAGATCGGAGTCGCCCTTAACGCCCACTTCAGTGCGCCGGGGAATTGTTTTGGTGGGCTCATTGGCGGATCCGAGCAGTGAAGAAGACGCACGTCCCGATCGCGATAACGGTTCAGACTTCATGGCCACGCGGATAGTACGCATCATCGACCGTCTCAATGTGGGCGGACCCGCCAAGCATGTCGTATGGCTCACTTCCGGGCTCCAGACTGCTCGGTTCCAAACAGAACTCATCACGGGTGCGTGCGCGCTGGGTGAGACTGACATGGGCTATTTCGCTCGAGGGCTAGGCGTGCAGCCTCGTTTGATCCCTAGCATGAGCCGAGAGATCGGCGTTAGAGACTGTCTTGTTATTATCCGCCTCATTCAAGAACTATTCCGCCTTAAGCCCGATGTCGTGCATACGCATAAGTCTAAGGCCGGTACTACGGGGAGGATCGCAGCAATGGTGTACAAGTGGCTGTCGCCTTCCGCGCTTCGGTTGCAGCCCCGTCGCTGCAAAGTCGTTCACACCTATCATGGGCACATCTTCCACAGTTACTACGGGCCGACCAAGAGCTGGCTATTTCTGAGTATCGAGCGCCTCCTTGCCCGGGTCTGCACCGACCGGATCATCGTAATCAGCGAATTGCAGCGGCGCGAAATCTGTGAACGGTTTCGCGTCGGCCATCCCAGACAATTCCGCCTCATTCCGCTTGGAATCGACATGGAAGAGCTGCCGCAAGCTGGCGGGCCAGTCTTCCGTGAGGAACTACAGGTTCCGGCGGATGAGTTACTCATTGGAGCTGTCGGAAGACTAACCGCGATCAAGAACCACATCATGCTCCTGCAGTCCGCGAAGGAACTCTTTCGGTTGCTTGCGGGCGTAGGTCTCCGAGCCCGCTTCGTAATCATTGGGGATGGTCACCTTCGACCCCGCCTCGAGCAGCATGCACAGGAACTCGGGATCGCGAAGCAGGTGACGTTCACGGGGTTTCGTCCGGAAGTACTGTCGCTTTATCCCGCGCTCGACGTGATTGCTTTCACCTCCCTCAATGAGGGTACTCCCCTCACCCTGATCGAAGCGATGGCCTGCGGGCTGGCAACGGCTGCCACAGAAGTAGGCGGCGTGCCAGACCTACTAGGAACGCGTCGCTTCAGACAGGAGGGTTTTTCAGTTTGGGACCACGGAGTCACCGTGCCAAGTCAGGATGTGGCCAGTTTTGCGCGAGCCTTGAAGTTTCTCGCAGAGCGCCCGACGCTGCGAGCGCAGATGGGTGCTCAAGGCTGTGCGTTCGCAAGGATGAATTTTTCTCGTGAGCGTCTGCTGCAGGATTTTGCGCAGCTCTACGGCGAGCTGTCAGTCGATGTGGGCAGTCCGTTGCAAACCAGAGTTCAACCCGTTGTCGATTCCAATCTCTAGAAGCGTGGAGAACATCGAATGAAAATTCTGATCACCGGTGGTGCGGGGTTCATCGGCTCACACCTGGCGGAGCGCCATCTTGAACGGGGGGATGAGATCTGTGTCATTGATGACCTCTCAACCGGCTCCATACAAAACATCCAACACCTTAAAGGTCATCCGAATTTCAACTACTACATCGACGACGTCACTCACTATCGGCTGATGGCAGAGCTAATAGATCAATGCGACATCGTCTATCACCTCGCCGCAGCTGTGGGCGTGCGCCTGATTGTGGAGAGCCCGGTGCGGACCATTGAAACTAACCTCCGATGCACCGAGGTCGTTCTCAATCTGGCAGCCAAGAAACGCAAAAGGGTACTGATCACCTCGACCTCGGAGGTATATGGCAAGCGAGAGCACGTGCCGTTCAAAGAAACAGACGACCTCCTGATGGGCCCGCCGGATAAAGGGCGTTGGAGTTACGCGTGCTCCAAAGCAATCGATGAGTTTTTGGCCCTTGCTTACTGGAGGGAGAAAGAAGTTCCAGCCGTCGTCCTGCGGCTGTTTAACACCGTGGGACCGCGGCAGACGGGGCGGTATGGCATGGTGATCCCTAATTTTGTTCGCCAGGCGCTGTCTGGGCAGTCGATCACCGTGTACGGGAACGGGTCACAGAGGCGATGTTTCGCTCACGTCAGCGATGTCGTCGGCGCGATGATTCAGATCGTGCAGCATCCCTCCGCGGTGGGCAATGTCTATAACCTCGGCAGCAATCAGGAGGTCACCATCCTGGAGCTTGCCGAGAGGGTCAAGCAGTTGACGGCATCCGATTCTCCGATTGTCCTAGTGTCCTACGACAAGGCGTACGAA
>QHZC01000128.1 GCA_003224515.1 Acidobacteriota bacterium | reverse complement strand
AAATTGTATTGCATCGCGCGAAATCCGCGCGCCCGCGCGCGGTCCAGCGAATGTGCGCACATCGCTCGGGCTACGCCGCGGCCCGTCGCTGAAACGGCTGTCATGTAGCCGCAATTGGCCACCTGAGCTCCGCCGCCGTTCCGGTTCGCTTGCAGGCAGTACGTTCCAACGATGTCGCCGTTGTCTTCCGCTAGGAAACCCTCCCGCTCCATCGAAAGCCAGTACGCGCGCGCGCTCTTTGCTCGTGTCGCGTGGAAAGGTGTAGGTCTCGCCCCCCCGAATGATGCGCGCTCCATGATCGCCCAGATGGCCTTCGTGTCCCTATTGGCTGCAGGCCGAATCAGCATGCCCGTATTTTGTTATGGGTGCTCTTAGACGCAGGCGGGCCCCCAGATCTGATCGGGGGACCCGAGTTTCACTTGGTGATTAGAATTGCTTAGTTTTCGAGCCGCGTCTGGAAAACCTCGCCGGGGAACACAAATCTCTCGGGTTTCTGGATCGACTCCACGCGAGGCAGATTGACCGGCAACCGTTCCTGTTTTTCGGGAAGCCAAGTAGTTTCATCCGCGCGCATCCGCTCGATCTTGATGCCCAGCGAACGCTCCAGGTGGAACAATTCCGACCGCTGCTCTTTCCCGAAAAGGGTTGAAGCCACGCCGTGTCCGCCGTTGCGTCCCGTTCGCCCAACGCGGTGGATGAAGTTCTCTGCCACCTCGGGCAAATCGTAGTTGATGACGTGCGCAATGTCCTGTACGTGGATTCCGCGCGAGGCCAGATCCGTCGCCACCAGCACTCGGAAGCGCCCCTGCTGAAATCCCGTCAGCGCCGAAGTGCGTTGCGATTGCGAGCGGTCGCCATGAATCATGGCGGCGGAGAATCCCTTGCGATTCAAGCTCTCGGTAATCCGCTCGGTCCCGCGCTTGGTCCGTGCAAACACCAGGCACTTTCCCGTTTCTTTGGCCAGCAAGCGTTGCAACATTTCCTGTTTGCGGTCCAGGGCAACTTCGAACGCCTGTACGCGCACATTTTCCGATGGCTTCGAGGTCGAACCAAAGGATAACCGCACGGCATTGCGAAGATAATCTTTCACGATACGTGCCATATCGCCTTCCATCGTCGCCGAGAAGCACATCGTCTGACGCTCTTTGGGCAGGATCGATACGATTCGCTTGATCGCCGGAAGGAATCCCATGTCCAGCATACGGTCGGCTTCATCGAGGATGAGAATGCGCAGCGCGTTAAAGTGGAAAAGTCTGCGGTCGAGGTAATCTTCGAGTCGCCCCGGAGTCGCCACCACCAGCCGCGCTCCCTTGCGAATTGCCTGGAGTTGCGCGCCTTCGGACAATCCCCCGACGACTAGCGCTGCGGGCAACAGTTGCTTGCCGCGCAGCGCGTTGTATTGATCCACTACCTGCATCGCCAGCTCGCGTGTTGGCACCAGCACCAGCGCCGCAATTCCCGGAGTCTTATCTTTGAGCAGCTGCTCGATCACTGGAATCAGGAAAGCCAGCGTCTTGCCGGTTCCCGTCTGTGCCGTCGCCAGCACGTCTTTGCCTTCCAACGCCTGTGGAATTGCGGCAGCCTGCACCGGAGTCGGCGTGGCAAACCGCGCCGCTGCCAGTCGCTCCTTTACATAAGGAGAAATCTGCATTTCGGAAAATCGCGCTGACGCGCGTTCCGGCAGAGCTTCCAAACAGCGCTCGGCATTCACTTCTGAAACATTCAACATTCAATATTACTTTCTTGCTGGCAGAAGCCGTCGCGGTGCGCACACGAATTCTTGGGCGGGCCGGCGGCTTGCTTTGCCAGTCTAGTTTTAGATTACGCGTAAAACGTACGGAGGAAACTGGAGGCGGGGAATCTCAGATCAAACAATGCACCGGAGGGACCGCACAACACAACCGAGGTATTAAGCGCAAACGAAGTATACCACATCTCGGTCCATCGTGCCGGGAATCGATTGCCAGAGGAGTCCTTCTGCTTCGGTTTTGCGGCCCAAAGCGCATTCAAATTGCGACCCTAAGTCTTTCATTTTAAGGCTCTTATCTAAACAGAGGTTACTGCCAGGGTGGCCCTGGAAACAAATTGCAAGATTCTTACCTGCCGTCGTTCTAACATCAGAACAAAGGATCACGCACCCCAAGGATGTCCCATGCCCCTTGCTGAGCTGATTTTTGTGCTTTTTTTAGTTCTGGCTGTCGCCACACCGTTCATCACCCTGGTCTTACTCGGGAAGTACAAGAAACTCCGCGACAATCTGGACCGGCTCACCGAAGAGAACTCCAGGCAGCATGCCTCCTTTCAGCGCGAAGTCGCCGACCTCAAGCGCCAACTCAGCGCTCCCGCGCGTCCCTCTGCGCCAGTTGTCGTTGAAGCCGCGCAGCGCCCGGCCGCCCCGGTCCCGCCTGCAACGAAAGAAACACAGGTTCCGGCTCCACGCGTTGACTTGTCGGTGCCAGTCAAACTGCCTGCGGCGATGTCGTTTCCCGTTCCTGAGAAGAGGCCTGAGCCGCAGCCGCTGCAAAAGCCGTACGAGCCTGCTCCGCTTGCGCCAGCTCCGGTGCCAGTCGTTCCTGCGAGCACGCCCGCGCAAAAGCTGCCAGTGGCACCCGCACCCGTGGAGCCAAAGCCGGTCCGCTCTGCCGCAGGGAAAACCCCGGTCGAGGTAAGACCGTCTGAACCGGTGGCTCCCCCACAAACCATTCCTATTCCTTTGTCCCAGCCGCCTGCGCCGCGCATTCCCGCTCCCACGCCGCGCGTACCGGCGGGGATCCCTCCCGCCGCGGTCGTGCGCGTCTCCGCGCCGCCTCCGATTTCTGCTTATCGTGTTCCCACGGCGAAGCCCACGTTTCAGCAGCGCATGAAATCGGTATCCAGGATCGAGGAAGCACTGGGCACGAACTGGCTCCCCAAAATCGGCATCATCATGACGGTGATTGGAATCGCCCTGCTTGGCATTCTCAAACTTCGCGCGATGGGGCCCGCCGGAAAGGATATCATTTCATATACTGTTGCGCTCGTACTCCTGGTAGGCGGCATTTACATCGAAAAACTTGAGCAGTACCAACTTCTTGGCCGCACCGGTATTGGTGGCGGGTGGGCACTACTGTTCTTCAGCACTTTCGGGATTTACCACGTCGAAGCCATGCGCGTTCTTTCTCACAACCCCGGCGCGATCACGCTCGATTGTGCTCTGATGCTCCTCGTTGCGGTGGCTATGGCCTTCCACACCCTGCGCTATCGCTAGCAATTCGTAACCGGTCTTGCCTTCCTGCTGGGTTACACCACAGTGGCGCTCAGCCAAGACACTGTCTACAGCCTTTCTGCCGGCGTGTTTCTCGCCATCGGATTGGTTTCGATCGTCCTGAAAATGGGCTGGTTCGAGCTCGAAGTCTTCGGCATTCTCTCCAGCTACCTGAATCATCTCTATTGGCTCTATCGCATCCTGGGCATCGAGGGCGCTCACGGCCAGCCCTTTGACCAATACCATCCCAGCTTGGCTTTGCTTTTTTTCTACTGGCTTACCTTCCGCATTTCCTACATGGCCCGCAATATTAAGACCGACTTCGAAGAACACATCTCCACCCTCGCTGCGCTCTTAAACGTCCTCCTGCTCCTCGGGGTAATGAAGTTTCAGTCCGTCCAGCCGGAGCTCGCCTATCTCGCGCTCCTGGTTGTTGGGGCGTTCGAATTCGGCTTGGCCCAATTGCCTATCATTTTCACTATTCCGGAAACAACGTGGCGATTCTCTGGCTCGTCGGCGCGGAGGCTTTCCTGGCAGCTGGGATCATCGTGAAAGAAGTCGTTTTCCGCCGGCTGGGTCTCCTGACAGGCCTGCTCGTCGGTCTGCATCTTGTCGGCGTTGACTTCCGACATCTTCTCACCTTGCGTCTCGCGAATGAGGATCCGGCGCTCGCCGCGGGTGTCCTTTTTTCCCTGTGCGCCGTCGTCTTCTATAGCAATGCCCTCGGCGTCGGCTCGCGCTGGAAGGATTTAATCAATGGCTCACCCGATCGCCCGCTGCTGACCATCCATTCTTATCTCGGTGCATTGGCCGCCGCATCCGCCGCCTGGGCCCTGTTCTCTCACGATTGGACAGCGCTCGCGTTCGCCGCCATCATGCTTATTCTCGCCTCTCTGTGCCGCGCCCTCGAATCGCCGCACCTGCAATTGCAGTACGCGCTCCTCTGCTTGCTCACTTTCTATCGCGCGATCGTCGTCAATCTGCATCTTGAATCCCCTGAACACGCTCATGTGCGATTGCGGTTGCTCACTCTTCCCATTCTTGGCGTAGCGTTCTATCTCACCGCCAGGTTGGCTGTCCTGCGCGACGATCTCGGACAGCGCACCATTCGCGGTCTCTTCGCCGCCGCAGGCAGCGGATTCTTTGCTCTTCTCATCTGGTTCGAAGCGCCGGAGCTTTGGCAGCCTCTTGCTCTCATCGCTTTCGCGGTGCTGCTGTCCGAGGCCGCGCGCGCGCTGCGTTATCACGCCCTTGCCTGGCATTCGCATCTTCTCACCGGTCTCGCCGTGTTCACCGAGCTCACCGCTGACCAGGCCGGCATCCACACCTGGCACACCGTTCCTGTGCGCGCTTTCAGCGCATTGCCGGTTGTTATTGGTGGCTATTGGCTCGCCAAGCGGATGGGTACCACGGACGAGCGCCATCTCGCACTCGCGCGCGTGGCCTACACATGGGCTGCCGCCGGTATGATGGTATGGCTCCTCGAGGAAGCGCTCCGCGTGCCCTGGATCGCCGTCGGCTGGATGGTTTTCGCTGTCGTGCTCGCGCTGTCCACGCGCTGGATTCGTTACCAGCAGATCGCCTGGCAGGCAAATGTCGTGAGTCTTTGCGCTCTAGTTCGCGCGTACTTTTACAACTACGACCTCGAACAAAAATTCTCTGGCCCCATCTCGTTGCGCATCTTTACGATCTCGATTGTCGCCGCGGGCTCGTACTTCCTCTCGCGCAAAGCCGTGCCGGAGAAGCGCTACACGCGCGTCGTCGCGTTCCTACATTCTTTCGCTGCGACCGGACTCCTCGCACTTCTCGCCTGGTATGAAGCTCCCAATGGCTGGCTGGCACCACTTTGGGCCGCGTTTGCGTTGGTCCTTGCGATCGTTGATCAGCGCATCGAGCTCGAAGAATTGCCCTGGCAGTCGCACGCTCTCGCTGGACTGACGCTGCTCCGCAGCATCAGCGTGAATCTCTACGTCACGGCCACCTGGCGCGGCATCAGCGTGCGCCTCTTGTCCCTCGCCATCGTCGCCGTCATCTTCTATGCGCTCTCACGCCTCATCCGTATGCCCGACGAGTGGCGCAAGCGCGACATCCATCACGTTTACTCCTGGGCGGCGTCCACCCTTGGCGGTCTGCTCCTTTGGTATGAGTTGCAATCGCAGCCCGCCAGCATCGCCGTGGCCTGGGGCGCTTTTGGTCTCGTGCTCTTCGAGTACGGCCTGTTGCGCAA
>QHZC01000651.1 GCA_003224515.1 Acidobacteriota bacterium | reverse complement strand
TTCCTGGCACAACATTGCTTTTGCAGCCGCCGAGGTTAAAAGGGCAGAACGCAATGTAACGCTGGCGATGGTTTTCGGCACGGTTATCGTGATGACTGTCTACCTCCTGGCCAACGTAGCCTACTTGGCGACGTTGCCGCTGGAGGCCATTCAACATGCGCCCGCCGATCGTGTGGGAACGGCCACTCTGCGCGCCATTTTTCCCGGAGCCGGGACCAACATTATGGCTGTTGCCATCATGATCTCGACTTTTGGCTGTATCAATGCACTGATACTCACGGGAGCGCGCGTCTACTATGCGATGGCTCGCCAGAAACTATTTTTCAAGTTTGCCGGCACACTCAATGCCGCCAAAGTGCCGGCTTTTTCGCTGATGCTGCAAGCATTGTGGGCTTCGCTGCTAGTGCTGCCTCGCACCTACGATCCGTCCACACAATCGTGGGGGAACCTTTACAGCAACTTGTTGGATTATGTGATCTCAGCGGCGTTGATCTTCTATGTGCTCACCGTCGCAGGTGTCTTTCGCCTTCGCATAAAACGTCCCGATGCTGCACGTCCCTATCGCACGCTGGGGTATCCACTCGTGCCGGCGCTTTATATCGTTCTGGCAAGCATCATCCTGTTGGTGCTGTTTCTCTATCGTCCCTCCACCACGTGGCCTGGTCTGTTGATTGTTTTGCTAGGCCTGCCGATTTATCTAGTGATCCGGAGAGAACAAGCACAATCTCTTGAGTCGTAGGATGTCACTTGTATTGAAGAGGTGAGTGATTCTTCGGCTCAAGCATACTGAGATAGAGTACTGGGGACGAGCACGTTTCCGTTCCAACCTCGTGGTGGAGTAGGAGGGGCAACTCATTCCGTGCATCACAAAGCGAGCTGACAGAGCATGTTTTTACCCACCCTGCAATATGGTAGAGTTCGGATAGTTACCGTTTATCTCTACCTCGGGAAGTGAATCCGTGGTTCTCAATTGCGTCACGATGCCATCGCTACGCAATATAAGGTCAGCCGGATCCCGGTTCGCGGAGCACTGAGACAACTCGATGCCGAAGGCCTGATCACGCTCGTTCCTAATCGGGGCGCTGTCGAACCAGCGTTGTCTCCCGATCATGTCGACGAGCTTTTCTCAATTCGTGCACTGCTCGAACCAGAGGTGCTCGGACTTTCTATACCTCGCCTCACTGAACAGGACTTGTCAGAGGCAGAGGCAGTGTTGCGTCGTTAGGTCAGTGAACTGCGCCGACAGGTCACCTCTCTGCGTGGGGACGGTTGAATTGGCAATTCCATTCCATTCCTTATTCCCGGGCCAATCAGCCGCGGTTCATGGCCATCATCCGTAACGTCAACAACAGTGGTGAACGATACACTCGCTTGCAGTTGTACCTAACCCACGGCACGAAACGCGCCAACGAGGAACATCATCAGATCTTGGAACTGTGCCGACAACGCGACGTCGCCGCAGCGTGCAAGCTTCTACGGCAGCACATCCGGTACGCCGGGGAATCACTTAAGCAAGCTCTGGAGCAGAAACGAACCGCGTCCCAAATGGACGGGGACAATCCCCGACGCGCAAAATCATAAAAATTCCCACTGTTCTGGTGCGCCCATATATCACAATCGATTTAATCGATTTCGATGCGACGCGCTCGCGTGCTCTTGCGTTCTCCACAAAATCACTTGGAATCGGAAAAATCTGCGATTCCAACTCGCACAGCGGTGATCGGCCTGGGTGCGCGACCGTCCTTTTCGAGTCTCTCAGGAGCGGGTGATACCTCTGTCCAAATCCCATATACTTTTCGGCCGTGTGCTGTTAGCCACGTGTAGTCGCCCAAAAACGCTGGCTGCTTGCTCTCGAATGGAGTCTCAGCCCAGGAGTAGTTAGTGAATGTCTTTCCTCCATCTGTGGAGCGAGCGAGCGTGAAGCCCGTTTTTTGGTTAGCTGGATCATCGCGGCGGTCATAAAACTGGACATACACATCCCCTGTGACTGGATCAACCGCCATCCATTGAAAAAACTGGTCGATGCCGTTGTGGGTGGGATCACTGTTTACGCGCAGCGGTTTGGACCAGGTGCTGCCCTCATCAGTCGAAAAGACGAAGAAGACGTCCACGTCGCCATTGCGGAAGTCGCTCCAGGCCAAGTAAATGGTTCCCCCAACCTTGCCTTCGCGCGCATCCACACCGATCTGCGCGAAACCCATGGCCCGGACCACACCCGGGATACCCCCTGCACCACCGAAGTATGGCGGTGCCACTTCAACCACTGAACGCGAGGGCGAGAAGGTTTTTCCTCCGTCGTGCGACTCAGTGAAGACGATTGAATTGCCGTCATTCCAACTTGCGTAGACGGTCCCATCGGCCCCGACAACCCCCACAAATCCGACAAGGCCACCATTATCGTCACGCGGAAGGCCAGCTTGCGTGCTGATCCGAATCGGCTGTGAGAACGATTTGCCCCCATCGGTGGAGCGCGCAAATAAAATGATCGACTTTTCGAGTTGCCACTCAATCCAGCCCACGTAGACGCTGCCACGAAATGGGCTCTTGGGCTGCACATCGGAGAAGAGCCGGGGCATATCCTCCCACTGGATATCTGGCTCAGTGCCCTGAAAAGCCTTCACGGTTGATGCATCTTTCTCCCAAGTTTTTCCGCCATCCAGGGAGCGGCGTACGAATATTCCGTTCCTTCCCGCTCCGTGCGCCCAGTACGATGTGCTCCCCAGTTTGTCGAAGTGAAGCGATCCCAGATAAGCGCAACCCTTATCGTCGAACGTAACCGAGACATCACCGCCGGTTCGCCAGCCTTCCACCGGGGGAAGATCGGCCGTCGCAAAAGTCTGTCCACCATCCGTGGAGTAGGCGATTGTTGCAGGTTGAAACGCAGCTACGACCTGATTCGGGTTGTTGGGATTCACCGCGATCGACGGTTCGCTTCC
>QHZC01000653.1:2930-3968 GCA_003224515.1 Acidobacteriota bacterium | reverse complement strand
CGTAGGTGTGAGTGTTCGCGCCCCAGGATTCCAGCGGCTTGAGGATTTCTCGCACGCCTGCTTCGATGTCGCGCCGGCCTCCCAACGAATACCCTGTCACGCGCCCGATCCCCGAGTCATACGTGATCATTGCGCGGATTTTATCAAGTTCCGCGCGATGCGCCTTCACGTATTCGTAGGAGCCAACCGTGCCTTGTTCCTCGCCGCTGAAGAGCACGAAACGGATCGTCCGGCGCGGCAAAAGCCCCGTTGCCTTGATTGCTCGCGCCGCTTCAATCACCAGCGCCGCATTGCAGCCATTGTCCAGCGCTCCTGTGCCCAGCTCCCACGAATCCAGGTGCGCGCCGAGGATGACGACTTCTTCCGGCTTCTCATAGCCGCGGATTTCACCGACAACATTTTCCTGCTCGATGGGCCCGCCAATCTTGTTGGGTATGGTAAGAAGCGCTTGAACTTCGCTTGGATACGCGGCAGCCAGACGCGCCAGCCACATCGCATCTTCCCGCGCAACGATTGCTTGAGGAATCTTGTCGATTTCGCCGTTTAAGGAATTTGTGTGGCGATAGAGTAGCAACCTCTCCCGCGCGCTCATCCAGAGGATGGCGCCGGCGCCGCCCTTTACGGCGCGGGAAATGATGTCCGGTGGCCGAAGATATTCGTTGAAAAGATCGCTCCACGTCGAGCCGATATCGCCGTGAACGAGCAGAATCGCGCCCTTCACGGCGCCACCTGCGCGCGCAAATTCCTCATCGCTCCCACGCCCCACGTCCACTATCTTTGCGGTAATGCCGGCATGAGGCGTCGGCGGCCCCCACGCTTCGGAGACGGCCCGAAGCCCAGGCATGATCACAAAGATTTTTCCGTCTTCTCCTCGAGCCTCCTTTGCCACGGCTAACATCGGCCCCGTGATATTCAAAGCTGTGTGCCCTTCGCGCCAGGTGACCGGAAGTGTGTACTTCTCTGTGTGCACGTCCACTCCCGCCGCACGAAACGCCCCCACGCCCCACTCCACGGCCTTGGCCATTTCCGGCGTGCCCG